>NZ_JAXDEO010000025.1:0-99691 GCF_035064975.1 Pseudomonas sp. YuFO20 | reverse complement strand
GCGAAGGCGGTCTTGGGTATTGCGCTGGTCTTTCGGGCCTCTTCGCTGGCAAGCCAGCTCCTACAGGTCCGTGGAAAACCATGGATTCATGGCCAACACAAAACATTGTAGGAGCCCGGCTTGCCGGCGAAGGCGGCCTTGAGTTTTGCGCTGGTCTTTCGGGCTTCTTCGCTGGCAAGCCAGCTCCTACAGGTCCGTGGGAAACCACGGATTCATGTCTAACACAAAACATTGTGAGCCCGGCTTGCCGGCGAAGGCGGTCTTGGGTATTGCGCTGGTCTCTTGGGCCTCTTCGCTGGCAAGCCAGCTCCTACAGGTCCGTGGAAAACCACGGATTCATGTCTAACACAAAACATTGTGAGCCCGGCTTGCCGGCGAAGGCGGTCTTGGGTATTGCGCTGGTTTTTTGGGCCTCTTCGCTGGCAAGCCAGCTCCTACAGGTCCGAAGACAACCACGGATTCATGCCCAACACAAAACATTGTAGGAGCCCGGCTTGCCGGCGAAGGCGGTCTTGGGTATTGCGCTGGTCTTTCGGGCCTCTTCGCTGGCAAGCCAGCTCCTACAGGTCCGTGGAAAACCATGGACTCATGGCCAACACAAAACATTGTAGGAGCCCGGCTTGCCCGGCGAAGGCGGTCTTGGGTATTGCGCTGGTCTCTTGGGCCTCTTCGCTGGCAAGCCAGCTCCTACAGGTCCGAGGACGACCACGGATTCGTGCCCAACACAAAACGTTGTAGGAGCCCGGCTTGCCGGCGAAGGCGTTCTTGAGTATTGCGCTGGTCTTTTGGGCCTCTTCGCTGGCAAGCCAGCTCCTACAGGTCCGTGGAAAACCATGGATTCATGGCCAACGCACAACATTGTAGGAGCCCGGCTTGCCGGCGAAGGCGGCCTTGGGTAGTGCGCTGGTCTTTTGGGCCTCTTCGCTGGCAAGCCAGCTCCTACAGGTCCGTGGAAAACCATGGATTCATGGCCAACACACAACATTGTAGGAGCCCGGCTTGCCGGCGAAGGGGGTCTTGGGTATTGCGCTGGTCTCTCGGGCCTCTTCGCTGGCAAGCCAGCTCCTACAGGGGTTTCGCGTTCGCGCTGAGCTGCCGCGGGCTGCGATCATTCCCGGGCAATCTATCAATACGCATCATGTCGCGGCAGGCGCTGGGACAATTCATCCAGCAGCTTCTGCTCGCGCTTGTCTTCCAGCGCCCGTGCTTCGTCCTGGTAACGCTGGACCAACTTGCGCAAGCCCTCGACCCGGGCGAAAGCCTGTTGCCAGGTGTCCCGCGCCTTGTTCAGGTTGTTCTGGTGCCAGGCCAGGCTTTGCCGCTGTTGATCGATGGCCGTGCCCAATTGCGCGAGAAAGCCCTGGTAGCCCAGTAGCCATTGCCCGGACACGCCGGCACTGCCGCGCACGATCCACTGTTCCTGATAGTCGAGCCGAAAGGCTTCGAGGTCGGCCAGTTTGCTTTCGGCCAGCCGCACCTGCCCCTGGAAGTGTCCCAGACGCTGGACCGCAGTTTTCTCGGCCTTCTCGGCCATTTCCACCACGGGGGCCAGGCGGCCCGCCCGACTCTGGGCCATGGCCGGTTAACCGCCCGCCGCGGGCGCGAAGATCGAGGCGAGGTACGCTTCGCTTTCGCCCAGGCTGATGCTGTCGTTGAGGCCCTGGCGCAGGTATTTGACCAGCTGCGGCTGCAGGGAAATCGCCAGGTCGGTCTCGCGGTCACCGCCGGCGACGTAGGCGCCGACGCTGATCAGGTCGCGGCTCTGTTGATAGCGCGACCACAACTGCTTGAAGTACTGCGCCCGGGCCATGTGTTCCGGCGACACCACGGCCGGCATGACCCGGCTGATGGAGGCCTCGATATCGATGGCCGGGTAATGGCCCTCCTCGGCCAGTCGCCGCGACAGCACGATGTGCCCGTCGAGCACGCCCCGCGCCGAGTCGGCAATCGGGTCCTGCTGGTCGTCACCTTCGGACAGCACGGTATAGAACGCCGTGATCGAGCCACCGCCCTTCTCGGCATTGCCGGCGCGCTCCACCAGTTTCGGCAACTTGGCGAACACCGAGGGCGGATAACCCTTGGTCGCCGGCGGCTCGCCGATGGCCAGGGCGATTTCCCGCTGGGCCTGGGCGAAACGCGTCAGCGAATCCATCAGCAGCAGGACATTCTTGCCCTTGTCGCGGAAATACTCGGCGATTCGCGTGCAGTACATGGCGGCGCGCAGACGCATCAGCGGCGCATCGTCCGCGGGCGACGCCACCACCACCGAGCGCTTGAGCCCTTCTTCACCGAGGATATGTTCGATGAATTCTTTAACTTCTCGACCCCGCTCACCGATCAGACCGACGACGATAATGTCGGCCTCGGTAAAGCGCGTCATCATGCCCAGCAGCACGGATTTACCGACGCCGGTACCGGCGAACAAGCCAAGCCGCTGACCGCGTCCAACCGTCAACATGCCGTTGATGCAACGAATGCCCACGTCCAGCGGCTCGCTGATCGGCTCGCGCTTGAGCGGGTTGATGGTCGGGCCGTCCATCGGCACCCAGTCCTCGGCCTTCATCCCGCCCTTGCCGTCCAGGGCGCGGCCGGCACCATCGAGCACGCGCCCGAGCATGCTCATGCCCATCGGCAAGCGACCGCTGTCGGACAGGGGCACCACCCGGGCACCGGGGGCGATGCCGGCCACGCTGCCGACCGGCATCAGGAAGACCTTGCTGCCGGAAAAACCCATGACTTCGGCTTCGACCTGCACCGGATGGTAGCTGTCATCGTTGATGACCATGCAGCGACTGCCCATAGCGGCGCGCAAGCCTTCGGCTTCGAGGGTCAGGCCGACCATGCGCAGCAGGCGGCCTTCGAGGATCGGTGCGCCAGCCAGTGTCGTGGCCTCGGCGTAACTGCCCAGGCGCTTGGCGAAACTGGTGCGTTCAAGGCGCATCAGGGGCAGCCACGGGTTTACTTTCGACGGGCAACTCAAGGCTCAGGTCCGGAGCGGCCGGGTGCAAGGCTTGTTCGTGCATCTGGTCGAACAGCTTGTCCATAACCTGGGCCACACGGGTTTCGACCGTGGCGTCGATACGGCTGTGCTCGGTTTCGACCCGGCAACCGCCAGGCAACAGCGCCTCGTCCTCGACGATGCGCCAGGTTTCCTCATGGCGCTCGCGCAAGGCTTTGACCTGGACGAAATCCTGCGGATTGATATACAGCCGCACGTTTTCAACGCCCAATGGCAACAGCTTGAGGGCTTCGCGCATGACGTGTTCGATCTGCGTCGAGTCCATGGCCAGTTCGCGCTGGATCACCTGTCTGGTCATGTGCCGCACCAGCTCGACCAGGGACTTTTCAATCTGGGTGTCCTGTTCGGCGATGGGCTCGAACAGGTGCGCCATTATTTTTTCAAGGCTGGCGATCTTGGCCGTCAATGCCACTTCAGCTTCCTGGCGAACCCTGAGCGTGGTGCTGTGGAACCCTTCTTTTTCGCCCACCGCAAAACCTTCGTTGTAGGCTTCCTGGCGAATGCTCTCGAGCTCCTCAAGGGTCAGTGGCTGGACTTCCTCCAGCGGCACTTCCTCCATTTCCGGCGGCTCGGGTTCGGGCTCGGGCTCAGGCTCGGGTGCCGGCGGATCGAAGCTGGGCAGCGCCCAGGACTCGAAACCACCGACATCACGGGCCCTGATCAGGTCAGAGGGCTGCTCATCGTTCTTGGCCATGGGGTCAGATCATTTCCTCGGCGCCTTTGCCGCCGAGCACGATTTCGCCCGCTTCGGCCATGCGACGGGCGATGGTGAGGATTTCTTTCTGCGCGGTTTCCACATCGCTGACGCGCACCGGGCCCTTGGCCTCGAGATCGTCGCGCAACAATTCGGCCGCACGCTTGGACATGTTCTTGAAGATCTTCTCCTTGACGTTTTCGTCCGAGCCCTTGAGGGCCAGTACCAGCACGTCGGAGGACACTTCACGGAGCAACGCCTGGATGCCGCGGTCGTCGACGTCGGCCAGGTTGTTGAACACGAACATGAGGTCTTCGATCTGACCGGACAGGTCTTCGTCGACTTCGCGGATCGAGTCCATGAGCTGGCCTTCGATCGAGCTGTCGAGGAAGTTCATGATGTCGGCCGCGCGCTTGATCCCGCCCAGGCTGGTGCGCGAAGCATTGGAGTTGCCGGAGAACTGCTTCTCGAGAATCTGGTTGAGTTCCTTGAGGGCGGCCGGCTGCACGGTGTTCAGCGAGGACACCCGCAGGATGATGTCCAGGCGCACCTTGTGGTCGAAGTTGCCCAGCACTTCACCGGCCTGGTCCGGGTCGAGATACGCTACCACGATCGCCTGGATCTGCGGGTGCTCGTAACGGATCACGTCGGCGACCGCCCGCGGCTCCATCCACTTCAGGCTGTCCAGGCCGCTGGTGTTGCCACCCAGCAGAATGCGATCGATCAGGCCGTTGGCCTTGTCTTCGCCCAGGGCCTGGGTGAGCATCTTGCGCACGTAGTCATCGGAACCGACGCCCAGGCTGGTCTGGTCGCCGACGATGTCGACGAACTCGCTCATCACCTGCTCGACCTGCTCGCGGTGCACGTTACCCATCTGCGCCATGGCCACGCCAACACGCTGGACCTCTTTGGGCCCCATGTGGCGCAATACCTGGGCAGCATCGGTCGAGCCCAGTGACAGCAGCAGGATCGCGGCTTTGTCGACCTTGCTCAGTTTGGCGGCAATGGCTCGGTTATCACTCATCTGCGTTAATCCACTCTTTCACGACCTGGGCGACACGACCCGGGTCTTCTGCCACCAGGCTCTTGATTGCGTTCAACTGTGCGTCATAGCCTTCGCTCGGGCTTGGCAGCAGGATGCTGGTCGGGCCACCGAGGCTGATACGGTCGTTGGCCAGTTCGCCGTCCAGGCCGCCCATGCCACCGAGCTCGACGTCGCTGCCGATGCCCGCCAGTTGCTTGTCCTTGCCACCACCGGTGATGTTGTTGAGCACCGGGCGCAACACACCGAAGACCAGTACCAGGATGAACAGGACGCCCAACAGCTGCTTGACCACATCCCAGAACCACGGCTGGGAGTAGAACGGAATATCGGCAATCACTTCGCCGCGCTCGGCGGAGAACGGCATGTTGATCACGCTGACACTGTCGCCACGGCTGGCGTCGAAACCGACCGCATCCTGGACCAGGCGGGTGAAACGGGCCAACTCATCGGCACTCCACGGTGCACGGGTCATTTCACCGTTGGCCGGGTTGATCTTGACCTGGTCATCGACCACCACCGAGACCGACAGGCGATTCAATCGGCCCTGCTGTTGCCTGGTGTGGCTGATGGAGCGGTCCAGTTCGAAGTTCTTGGTCGACTGCTGACGCTTGTCCGCCGGATACGGTGCGAGCATGGGCTGGCCGGTGGCCGGGTCCATGACCTGCTGGCCGTTGGCATCGAGCAATGGCTGGCCGGGCTGCACCATGCCGGCCGACGCGGTGGCGCCACCGGTGGTTTGCGGTGCCGAGGCTGGCGACGGTGGCTGGTTGCTCAGGGCACCCGGTACACCTTGCGGGCCGTTGCTGGCGGTACGTTGTTCGTTGACCGACTGCTCGCTGCGCAACGCCGGCTGGTCCGGGTTGAACTGCTCGGAGGTGGACTCGACGGCGCTGAAGTCGACATCGGCCGATACTTCGGCCTTGTAGCGGTCGTTGCCCAGCACCGGTTGCAGAATGTTGTGCACGCGCTGGGTGAGCATGCTCTCCATGCGGCGACTGTAATCGAATTGCTTGCCGGCCATGGTCAGCTCGGAGTTTTCCGCCTGATCGGAGAGCAGGTTGCCCTTCTGGTCGACCACGGTGATCTGCGACTTGCTGAGTTCGGGCACGCTGGTCGCCACCAGATTGACGATGGCCACGACCTGGCCCGGCTCCAGCGAACGCCCGGAATACAGCTCGACCAGCACCGAGGCGCTCGGCTTGCGCTCGTCACGCACGAACACCGAGCTTTTCGGGATGGCCAGGTGCACCCGGGCACCCTTGACATTGTTCAGGCTGGAAATGGTGCGCGCCAGTTCGCCTTCAAGGCCGCGACGATAACGGGTCGCTTCCATGAACTGGCTGGTACCCAGGCCCTGTTCCTTGTCGAGGATTTCAAAACCGATGTTGCCATCGCTGGGAGTGACACCCGCGCCCGCGAGCTTGAGACGCGCGCGGGACAGGTCTTCGGCCTTGACCAGCAAGGCACCGGAATTGGGTTCGACGTTATAGGCGATATCGGCGGCCGCCAGGGTATCCATGACCTGCTTGGCGTCCATGCCGGCAAGGCTGCCGTACAGCGGACGGTAGTCCGGCTGCTGGGACCACAACACCACGGCAAAACCAATCGCCACGCTCGCGGCCAGGCCGACCATCAGGCCCACCTGACGTAGCATGGTCATCTCGGAGAGGTTTTCCAGGAAGGACAACCCGAACAGCGGCGGCTTGCCGCCTACGGAATTGGCCTTGGCCGGAACATTGTCAGCGATTGCATCAGCCATGACTCAATCTCGTCCTTAAACCGGCATCTGCATGATGTCTTGGTAAGCCTGAACCAGCTTGTTGCGCACTTGGGTCAAAGCTTGGAAAGACACGCTGGCCTTCTGCGAGGAAATCATCACGTCCGTCAGGTCGACACCGCTCTTACCGATCTCGAAGGCATTGGCCAGGGCTGTGGACGCCTGCTGGGTGTCGTTGACCTTGTTGACGGCCTGACCGAGCATGTCGGAAAAGCTGCTGCCATTCAGTTCAGGGACGGCGGCAGTCGATTTCGGCGCAGACATGGCGTCCATTTGCATGGCGCGCATATCCAGCATCAATCGATTGAATTCAATACCTTGGCTCATGCTCTACTCTCTCTGGCGGCCCGCAATTTTTTGACGCTCACTCAGCGGGTAACGAGGTGTTAGCAACAAGGGTGCCAGCTTTCCCGGTGTCGCATCTGTAGGAGCAGCCGGTCGACGCTTGATTGCTCGCGATGGACCCAAGAGCGACGTGTTGATCCTGAATCCCCGCGTTATCGTTAACGACCATCGCGAGCAAGCTTGCTCCTACAGGGCCCCGTGCAGGCCAGCGCTCAGGTGGCAAACAAATACGCTTCCACGTCCATGCCGGCATCGCGCATCTGTGCCAGCTTGTAGCGCAAGGTGCGCGGGCTGATGCCCAGGCGCTCGGCCGCCTCTTTGCGGCGGCCGCGCTCGGTGCGCAGGGTGTCGATGATCATCTGGAATTCACGGCGCCGCAGATCGTCGCCCAGCGCCCCGGCAGATTCGGCCTCTACTTCCACTGCCCGCGCTGGCGCCAGTGCCGGTAACGGCGCGCAAGCGACCGGCCCGGCGAGACAGAAATCCTCAGGCTCAATCATTCCACCCTGCTGCAGGATCAAGGCGCGCTGAATCGCGTTATCCAGTTCGCGCACATTGCCCGGCCACGGATAACCGATCAGGCACGCCTGCGCCTCGGGCGACAATCGCGCCGCCGCATGCTTCATTTTATTGACGTGTTTGGCCAGCAGGCGCTCGGCCAGCGGCAGGATATCGGCCGTGCGCTCGCGCAAGGGCCGCCAGGCCAGCGGGAATACGGACAGGCGATAGTACAGGTCTTCACGGAACCGCCCCGCCGCCACCTCAGCGGCCAGATCCCGGTTGGTGGTCGCGACCACGCGGATATCCAGGATGATCGGCTTGCGCGCACCGACTCGCTCGACTTCGCGCTCCTGCAGCACCCGCAGCAACTTGGCCTGCAACCCCAGGGGCATTTCGGAAATTTCATCGAGCAGGATCGTACCGCCATCCGCCTGCTCGAACTTGCCGGCCTGCGCCGCGATGGCGCCGGTGAACGAGCCCTTCTCGTGACCGAAGAGCGTGGCCTCCAGCATGTTGTCGGGAATCGCCGCGCAGTTGATCGCAATAAATGGCTGGTTGGCGCGCCGGGAGTGCTGGTGAATGTAGCGCGCCAGCACCTCCTTGCCGGTGCCGGATTCCCCGGAGATCAGCACCGTGGAATCACTGCGCGCCACCCGCGCGGCCAGTTCCAGCAACTGCGCACTGGCCGGCTCGAACGCCACAGGCCCTTCGTGATCGGTGCTGCCGACATTGCCCAGCGCATGGCGTGCGACCAGGTCGAGCAGCGCCTTGGGCTCGAACGGTTTGACCAGGTAATCGGCCGCACCCTGGCGCATCGCATCGACCGCCCGCTCGACGGCACCGTGCGCCGTCATCAGCAACACCGGCAGTTGCGGCTGTCGCGCCCGCAGCAACGCGAGCAATTGATGACCGTCCATGCCCGGCATGTTGACGTCGCTGACCACCAGGTTGAACGCCTCGGCCCCCGCCGCTTCCAGGGCTTCCTGCGCCGAAGCCACGGCCTTGTAATCGTGCCCGGCCAGCAACAGCGTGTCGGCCAACGCTTCGCGCAAAGCACGGTCATCCTCGACCAGCAGAACCTTGATTGCCATGACCTTCACTCCACTCCCTGGGCGCTGTTTTTATCATTGATAAAAAGCGGCAAGAACACCTGCGCACAAGTGCCGCGACCGACTCGCGAGCGCAAGCGCAACTCGCCCTGATGAGCCCTGGCGACCGCCTTGACCACGGTCAGGCCGAGGCCGGTGCCGGTGGTCTTGGTGGTAAAGAACGGTTCTCCCAGGCGTGCCAGCACAGCACCGTCGATACCGCTGCCGCTATCGCTGACGCACAGGCGCAGGTTGTTGCCACGGGTGTAGAGATGCACCTTCAGGCGCACCTCACCGGCACTGGCCTGAATCGCGTTCTCGATCAGGTTGAGGATCGCACCGACCAGGGTGTCGCGGTTACACAGCAATTCACCGGCATGACTGTCGCATTGCCAGCGAATCGGCAGGTCCTGTACATGGGTCAGCGCCGCCTGCAGTGACTGCATCAGCTGCGCAGGAGTCACGCGGTCGGTCAAGGGCAACTCGCCGCGGGCAAACACCAGCATGTCGCGCACCTGATGCTCCAGCTCGTGCAGGCGCTCCTTGAGTCGTCCGGCGAAACGTTGCTGGGTGTCGACCGGCAGCGTTTGCTCGGTCAAGTGACTGGCGTAGAGCAAGGCCGCGGATAACGGCGTGCGAATCTGATGCGCCAGCGACGCGACCATGCGCCCCAGGGAAGACAAGCGTTCGTGGCGCGCCAATTGATCTTGCAGATGGCGGGTTTCGGTCAGGTCGTTGAGCAGCACCAGTTGCCCAGGCTCCGCACCCAGCGAACGCGTGGCAATCGACAGGCGCCGACCATCCTTGAGAGAGACTTCATGACCGTCGTCTTCGCGGGGCGCAAAGCAACGGGCAATCACCTGCCGCCACAGCTCGCCTTCGAGGGGCAGACCGAGCAGTTCGCAAGCCGCCGGGTTGGCTTCGCGCACGATGCCCTGGGCGTCGATAACGATGACGCCGCCGGGCAGGAGGTCGAGCAGGTGTTGCAGGCGATTGGCCAGGCGTTCTTTCTCTGCCAGCTCCTGCATGCGTTGGGCGCTGACCACCGCCAACTCGCCCTTGAGCTCGGTGACCCGGGCTTCGAGCATGCTGTAGGAGTTGGTCAACTGGCTGGACATCTGGTTGAACAGGGCAAACGCCTGCTCGAGGCCAAGCCGGCTCGCCTGCTCTACGGACGACGATTGTCCCAGGGCACTAGGGACAGGAGACAGGGGGGCGGCTTGGGGCATCGTGCTCTCTCGCTTGGCTGACCGTCAGTTAAACGGAACGTTGCGAGGGCTATAGCAATACCCGTGCCTAAAAAAAACTGCTTGAAAATGAACGAGTTGAAAAACAGGCGTCAATCATCCGCCTGTTCATCTCCATCACGGCGGCTCATGCCGTACTTGCGCATTTTTTCCACCAGCGTGGTGCGGCGGATGCGCAGGCGTTCGGCGGCGCGCGCGACAATGCCGTTGGCATCGTCCAGTGCTTGCTGGATCAGGCCCTGCTCCAGGCCACCGAGGTAATCCTTCAGGTCCAGGCCTTCAGGGGGCAACATGGCATGGGTGGTGAAGTCCGGGGTATGGCCGTTGATTGCCACCCGCTCTTCGAGATCGCTGCGCAGGGTGTCGACCAGTTGCTCGTCTTCATCGTCGACGTAGCGAAATTTCTTCGGCAGTTCGACCACGCCGATCACCCCGTACGGATGCATGATCGCCATGCGCTCCACCAGGTTGGCCAGCTCGCGGACGTTGCCCGGCCAGCCGTGACGGCACAGCGACATGATCGCCGCAGAGTTGAAGCGGATCGAACCGCGCTTCTCGTGCTCCATGCGTGAGATCAACTCGTTCATCAGCAGCGGAATGTCCTCGACGCGCTCGCGCAGCGGCGCCATCTCGATCGGGAACACGTTCAGGCGGTAGTAGAGGTCTTCGCGAAAGGTGCCGATCTCGATCATGCTTTCGAGATTCTTGTGGGTCGCGGCGATGATGCGCACGTCGACGCTTTGGGTCTTGTTGCTGCCCACGCGCTCGAACGTGCGCTCCTGCAACACGCGCAGCAGCTTGACCTGCATCGGCAGCGGCATATCGCCGATTTCGTCGAGGAACAGCGTACCGCCATTGGCCAGTTCGAAACGCCCGGCACGGCTGGTGATCGCCCCGGTGAACGCACCCTTCTCATGGCCGAACAATTCGCTTTCCAGCAGCTCGGCCGGAATCGCCCCGCAATTGACCGGCACGAACGGCGCTTCGCGGCGCTTGGAATGGTAATGCAGGTTGCGCGCGACCACTTCCTTGCCGGTCCCGGACTCGCCGAGGATCAGCACGCTGGCGTCGGTGTCGGCCACTTGCTGCATCATCTGGCGCACGTGCTGGATCGCCCGGCTGGTGCCGACGAGGCTGCGGAACAGATTGGGTTCGCGATGCCGACCGCGCTCACGGGCCTGGTCGTACATCTCGCGATAGACCTGGGCACGGTGCAGCGAATCGAGCAGCTTGCTGTAGCTGGGAGGCATTTCGAGGGTCGACAGCACGCGGCGACGCTGGTCTTCCGGCAGGTCGATGGAAGAATTATCGCCCATCAGCAAAATCGGAAGGAACTCATCCCATGTCGCGAGTGTCTTTAACAAGCCCTGAAGCGAACCCGGAGCATTGACCGTCCCGATGAGGACACAGATTACTTCACGACTGGACGACAAAGAGACGACAGCCTGCTGCCAGTCATGGCTACCGCAGGGTAAATTTTCTTCGCCGAGAAAATTTAAAATCACCGCCAGGTCGCGGCGGCGGACGCTATCGTCATCGATCAGCAGAATTTTGGTTTCACGCCACATGCAATCGTAACTTCCCTAGTCAACCCGGTGCCCGAAATGAGTGGGCAAGCTAGACGCTTGCAGACTGTTAATGCCTGTAGACGCCTGAAATCTGGAAACAGCCACTAGTAAAGTCAAAAAACCGTTCACAGTCAAATTTATGGCGCAATCTGACTGGATCAAGCAGATATTAATTAACCAAACAGATGGTAAACCTTTGCGGCACTCTTCGCTTGGTTGATCTGCGACATCTGATCAACAATTGCCTGACGCTCGCCCATCGTCACCGTCAATAAATCTTTGTACACCGCCAGCAGACTCTCAAGGTGGGTGCGCAGTGCTTCCTCATCGATCGGTGCTTCAGCGAGCACCTCATCGACGCATTCACGGCAGGCCGAATCCAGCTCGCCGATCGCATCCCAGTTACGTTCGGCCAGCGCATCGATGAGCGCTTCGCGTGTTTCTTCGATCCGTTGCAGTGCTTGACTCATGACGTCATCCTCGGCCCTCAGGCCTGTGGGCTTCCAATCGCATCCCAACCGCTTTTCAGGGTTTCAAGCAGACCTGCTACTTCGTCGATGATGGCCGCGTCGTTTTCTCGATTGGCTTCCATCAGACGCGTCATCATGTAGGCGTACAGATTGTCGAGCTGCTGCAGCGAAGCCGGATCATCGGTTTTTTCCGGATTCAGGCCATCGCGCAGACCGATGATGATGTCCACAGCCTTGCCCATCATCAAACCCTTGAGTGCGATGTCGCCACGCTCCAACGCACCCTTGGCCTGGGCCATGCGGTCCAGCCCGCCTTCCATCAGAAGTTGTACCAGGCGATGTGGATTGGCTTCAGAGATCTGGGCATGGGAATTGACCTTCTGGTATTGGCGAAGGGCTCTCATGGGGTTCATATTTCTACCTCGTGACAGACAGCAGCTTGGAATTGGGAAGGCTCTGATCTTTATGTCGACTGATCGGCACAGAACTTTAGCGCAGACACTTCACCCAAGAAAAAACCCAGGCGCTGTCATTACAGCTTGCCTGGGTTTTTTATGCCTAATCCGGATCAGCTGTCTTTCGGATTGTTCAGCGCATTGAGGGTGGTCATGATGCTGTCGCTCTGGGCGCGCAGTCGGGCTACCAGGGAATCCATGGCGGTGTACTTGGCAGTCAGGCTCGTTTGCAGGCTGGCCATTCGCGCATCAAGAGTGTCTTGCTGCTTTTTCAGGTCATTTAAGCTATCGCTCAAGCTTGTCGAACGCGCAGCAAAAACCCCGGTATTTTTCATCGCGAAGCTGTCCGTCGCAGACTTCATGCGCGCTAGCAAACCGGTATCGCCCGAAAAGATCCCATTGATATCAGCGGCATTAGTGAGCGCCGCCGCATTAAACACTTTGTCATCAATGGAGAGCAGGCCGGTCTTTTGATCGGTCTCGACGCCGAACTGAGCGAGAGATTTCATTTGGCCGGTGCCGCCCATGACATTCAACTCGGTACGCACCGACGACAACAGTGAACGCAGAGAAGCGTCGCCTGTCAGAGCGCCAGTGGTCAACGAACCGTCGGCATTGGTCGTGACTTTGGTCTCGGTATTAGCAGCCGAAATCAGCGCGTTGTAGGTATCAACAAAACCCTTGACTGCCGACTTCAACGCCGTGGTATCGGCAGACACCGTGATGGTGGCTGGTGTCGCCGCACCGCCACCGGACGGAATCGGAGAAACGCCCGTCAACTTGACGGTAATGCCACTCACTGCGTCGGCAATGGTATTGGACTTGGATTCCATCACCACGCCATCAAGCTTGTACTTGGCGTTCTGTGGTGTCGCGAGAACCGAGGTGCCGGTTTCCAGACCGGAATTGCCCGTTAGACTCAGGTCCGAACCGACACCCGTTTTATTGGAAGTCAGCACCATCCGAGAACCATTGGCGTCAGTAAGGATGTTGGCGCTCAAGCCCTGGTTCGCGTACTGGGAATTGATCGAATCGCGGACTTGCTGCAGCGTCGCGCCGGCAGGAATGCTGACGTCAAACGTATCGCTGCCTTGCTTGATGCTCAGAGTAGACGGCGCCGAACCCGAATTGACGACCGAAGACGCGCCGTCTGTGAAAACCTTGGTGGAAATTTTCGATGCAGTTGCCAACTGAGTGACCAGCAGCGAGAAATTGCCAGCAGCGGCACCGTTACCTATTGTCACGGTGGCGACTTTTTCGTCGGAAGACGTGCCGCTCAGGCCGCTGAAGCTGGAAGCGGTTTTCATGTTGTCCAACGCACCACGGAAGGCATCCAGCGCCGCCTGGATTTTGCCGATCGACGACAGCGAGGTGGTTGCTTTCAGCGTCTGATTGTTGATCTGCGTCTGTTTTGGCGCCCTTTCGGAATCCACCAAAGACTTCACAATCGCCTGAGTATCGATGTTCGAACCAATACCGCTAACCGATGTACCCGCCATCCTCTCTCTCCTTATCCAGTAGCTGCCGCCGTTTCCTTGACCAGGAACGTCTTAAACAGCGACAGCAACAAAATTCATGCCAGTTCAGACTTTGTCGTCAAACAGCAAACTACTGGCGTCCGACAGGCTCTGAGCCAGCTTTAGTGCAGCTTCCGAGGGTATCTGACGAATAACCAGACCCGTTTCGGTGGCGATGACCTTGACCACGACGCGGCCAGTGGAATCATCTATGGAAAAATCCAGATTGCGCCGGGCAGCTTGGACAAACTCCTGAATGTCGGTGACAGCTTTTTCCAGCTCGTCACGCTTGGGCTCGGAGTTCGAAGCCTTCACAGCTTCAGCCTTGGGCTGTTCCAACTTTCCAGTGACATTCGGCGTTACGCCTTGCGGGGCAACGGCGGGATAGGACTGGGTCAACTTGACGCTCATGTCCATGCCTGATCTCCTGATCATGAAAATAACAAAAGGGCGCGTAAACGCGCCCTTCCGTCAGTTACCAAGCGCCGGAATCAACCCAGCAGCTTCAGCACAGCCGACGGCAGCTGGTTAGCCTGGGACAGGATCGCGGTGGAAGCCTGTTGCAGGGTTTGCTGCTTGGTCAGCTGAGCAGTTTCGGCCGCGAAGTCAACGTCCTGGATCACGCCACGAGCAGCAGTGGAGTTGTCCGAGATGCTGCGCAGGTTGGCCACGGTGCTATCGAAACGGTTTTGCACAGCACCGAGGTCAGCACGCTGGGAGTCGATCGCGGTGATCGCTTGTGTAATCACATCAACAGCGTTTTGTGCATTGGCAGCAGTAGTCACGTCAGTATTGCTGACAACTGTCTTGGCCGAATTTGCGGAAGTAGCTGCCGCACCACCGAACAAGCCGCCAACGCCAGCACCCGACATCGAATAGCTGTTGGTGGAGTTCAGCGAGATTGCGCCGGTAGCGATGATTGTAGCGCCAGCTGCGGCCAAGGCAGTGTAACCACTAAGAGCACCAGAACCGTTTTTTGTTGCGACCTGTACGCCTACTGCACCGGCATCACCGCCGTCGAATACAAGGTTCTCGCCGGTATCGGACTTCACGGAAAGGGCTTGAGTGGTGGCATCGTAGTTTACGCTGACGCCCAGTTTTGCAGCGTTGGACTTCAACTGATCAGCCAGATCGGAAGTGCTGGTTACACCAACGAAGCTGACCTTGGCACCAGCTACCGTCAAGGAAAAGTTAGCAGGTACCGCAGGTGTAGCAGTTACTTTGAAAGAAACTTCAGTGCTGGCAGTTGCGCTCAAGCCACCTACCGCACCGTTCAACTGAGCGGCAATAGCTTTGGCCGAATCACCGGCAGCAACGGTGATAGTGCCACTGGTCTGGCCACCGCCTGTAACAACGATAGGACCGCCAGTCAGACCACCAGCAGTGCTAGGTGCGTTTGTTACGCTTTTCAGTTGCTGAGAGCCAACTTTGTTAGCAGAAACGTCGCCCAGAGTCATGTTGATCGTCTGGTTGGCGTTTGCGCCCACCTGGAAAGCAGTAGTACCGAATGAACCGTCCAGCAGGTTACGACCACCGAAGGTAGTGGTGGTAGCGATACGGGTCAGTTCAGCAGTCAGAGCCGAGTATTCAGCGTTGTTCGACTTACGGTCTTCAGCGCTTGGCGAGCCGTTCGCGGAAGCCAGGGCCAGGGTACGCATTTTCTGCAGAATGTTGGTGGATTCCTGCATCGCGCCTTCAGCCGTTTGCGCGATGGAGATACCGTCGCCGGCGTTCTTGATGGCGGTGCCCAGGCCGTTGATCTGGCTGGTCAGACGGTTGGAAATTTGCAGGCCAGCAGCGTCGTCTTTAGCGCTGTTGATACGCAGGCCGGAGGACAGGCGCTGCATCGAAGTCTGCAGGTTGCCGGAAGCTTTGTTCAGGTTGTTCTGAACGGTCAAGGAAGCAAGGTTGGTGTTTACGGTTAAAGCCATGACGAAATCCTCGTTGGATGGATACTTCGGCTTCCGGCCCTGACATCCGTCGGGTTTGGCCTAGAGAACCTACGTAATAGTTATCGTCGTGAAGAGGCTTTGCTTGAGCGGTTTTTTGCAAATTTTTAGTGGCAGGGTGCCAGCCCTTTATTTTCAAGGCTTTAACGCCATAAATTCGGCGCCATAAAAACGCAAAACGCCCGGAAATCTAAATTTCCGGGCGCTTTTTATTGCCATTGCAATCGAATGAGTCAACCGCGATAGAGAATCGCCGAACCCCACGAGAGGCCCACGCCAAAGCCGCTGATGGCCACGCGAGTCCACTTGGAATCGAACACGTGGTTCTGCAACAACAGCGGAATGCTCGACGACACCGTGTTACCGGTTTCGAGCATGTCCTTGACGAACTTCTCCGGCTCGCCTTCTTCAAAGCGGCGTGCCACGGCATCGACAATTGCCGCACTGCCTTGGTGAATGCAGAAAGCGTTGATATCGCTGGCCTGCAAATTCGACTCGCTCAGCAACTCATGCAAATGCGCCGGGACTTTGAGCAAGGCAAAGTTGAAGACCTGGCGGCCATTCATGAAGAACACACCGTCGCTGACTTTCAGGTGCGGAGCACCGGAACCGTCGGTGCCGAACTTCGACTTGCCCAATTGCCAGACCGCATTTTCACCCATCCAGGTGGCGGTTGCGGCATCGCCGAACAGCATGGTGGTGTTGCGGTCTTCCGGGTCGACGATCTTCGAATACGGATCGGCGGTGATCAGCAGGCCGTTTTTCAGCCCCGCGGCTTCCATGAAGCCTTTGATCGCATACAGGCCGTACACGTAGCCGGAACAGCCCAGGGAAATATCGAAAGCGGCGACGTGGGTCGGCAGGCCCAGCTTGTCCTGAACGATCGCGGCGGTGTGCGGCAACCCCTCCTCATCCCCGTTCTGGGTGACGACGATCAGACAGTCGATGGACTCACGCTTGAGTTCGGGACTGGCGGCAAACAGCGCATTGGCGGCTTCGACACACAGATCGGAAGTTTCCTGATCGGCAGCCATGCGTGGCAAAAATGCCGAGCCGATCTTGCCAAGGATAAAGGTTTGGTCCTTGTCGAACTTGGCACCCTGGGCGTAATTATCAATCCCGGCTACCGGCACGTAACTCGCTATATTTTTTATGCCAATCATTATGGCTTCCCAATAATAAACAGCTGAACATCGCCGCTCGCTGAATCGAGGGCGTCTACAGTCGGGGCCAGGCCCCCAGAAGAAGCGACGTCGGGATTCAAGCAGTTACCTTGAACAGCCCGCCACCTAACCGCCCGCAGACAGGATACAGTGAAGATGCGCGTTTTGACCGGCGGGTCACTCAGAGATCCACGCTTTATTTGATTTTGTGGTCCGCAGCCCCGCCCCACCCCGCTACGTAGAATTAAAAAAAAATCAAAAAAAAAGGCCAGCCCCCCATGCAGAGGGCTGGCCGCGAGGAGTCAGGACCGGTTCAAAGCTTGTTGAACAGGCTCAGCTGGGAGACCTTGGTGAATGCCAGTTGCGCGGCCTGCAGCATGGTCTGCTGCAAGGTCAGACGCGTCAGCACCTCCGCCGGATCGGTGTTCTTGATCGAATTTCCGGTCGATTCGTTGATCAGGCTGGTGCTGGTGTTCTGCTCATTCTGCATATCCATCACATTGCCCCGTGCACCGATAGCGCCACGTGCCAGGTCCACCTGGTTCTTGGCGTTGTTCAGGTTGGCAATGGACGAAGCCAGCGTGTCTTCGAGGAAACGTTGTGCGACCGGATTACCCTGGGTCGGTGAGTCAAGCGCCGAACGCAGCTGGCTGATGGTGTCGAGCACGTTCTGGGTCTGGTGGGTGTTGACCGCAATATCGAACTGATCACCTGCCGCTGGAACCGCCGGCGTGCCGCCGAGGGTGAAGCTGACACCGGCTGCCGTCGCTACGCCAGCGGTCACGGTCCCGGTGGTCACTGGAGTGCTGCCAGCCGTCAACGGACGGGTGTACATCTCGAACGTCCCGGGACCGGTGAACTTCAGCACCGCTCCGCCTTCCGGGAAGAAGCTCTTGTAATCCGCAGCGTTGGTCACTGCGGCCTGGGAAATGATCGCAGTCGACGTGTTGCTCGGGGCGCGGTTAGCGACGAAACTGTCCGGTTTGGCCGTCAGCTGGAAGCTGTGACCGGCAATGACCGCATCGGCGCTGGCGGAGTCGGCGGGGGTGTCGCCGGCCTGGAACGTAATGTCCAGCTTGAAGGTCACGCCGCGGAAATCGACGTCGGAACCGCCCTTGGCATTCGGATCGAACTTGCCACCGCCACCGGCTTCGGCGGTCACGTCATTACCCGATGCATCGGTGATCTTGTACTGGGTGCTGCTGACGAACGACAGGGTATAAGGCTGGCCGCTGCGGAAGTTCGCATCGAAGGTCGGACCGGAGCTCACCAGACCAGGCGACAGGGCCACACGACCGTCATCGACGGCGGGTGCTGTCATGGTGGTCGAACTACGCGCAGCGTTGATCGCCTGCTGGAAAACGTCCCAGCCGGTATCGTTCAGCCCCAGGGACATCGAGTCGCCGATTTTCAGTTCCAGCTGGGTCTGGTCGCCCTGGTAGCTGTAGGTGCCGTCACTATTGCGTAAAAAAGGCGGGGTGTTGTTGCTGGCGCCGGAGAAGATGTACTTGCCGTTGGCGTCCTTGCTGTTCATCAGGCTCAGCAATTGCTCTTCGGACTGCTTGAGCTCGGCGGCAATGGATTTGCGGTCATCGTCGTTCAACGATCCGCCACCCGCCCGAATCGCCAACTCGCTGACTTTCTGCAGCACGTTGTTGATGCTGTCCAGCACGCCCTCTTCCTGCGCCTGGGCCGTGTTCAACGCGTTGATGTTGGTGGTGTACTGACCCAACATGGCTTTCTGCTGCTCGAGTTGCAGCAAGCGCGCCGCGCCGACCGGATCATCTGCCGCGGTCTCGAGTTTCACGCCACTACTGGCCTGCTCGGCCGTCTTCATCACGTTGTTGAGGTTGCGCTGATAGTTGGCAGCAGTGGTCGCGTAGTACTGTGCAGTAGAAATTCGCATGTTCTACGGTTCCTTAAAGGGCATTGATCAGGGTGCTGAAAATTTCCTGCGCAGTCTTGATGATCTGCGAAGAGGCCGTGTAGTACTGCTGGTACTTGGTCAGGTTGCCGGCCTCTTCATCGAGGTCGACGCCCGACAGCGAGTCACGCGCATTGCGCGCCCCGGTGACGATGGTGTCGGTCGCCGTGGCATCGAGTTGACCCTGCTTGGTCAAGGAGCCAACGGTCGATACCAGGCCGCCATAGGCCTCGGTAAAACTCACACCGGGACTGGTCGCAGTCGCGCCGACCGTGGCCTTGGTCTGCAGGGCCAGCAACGCCTGTGCGTTGCGGTTGTCGGTGCTGTCTGCGGCGGTCATCGCAATATTGAAGCTGTCGCCCGCCTTGGGACTGCCGCTGACGGTCATGCCGACACTGAAGGTCTTGGCCGCGCCGCTGGCATCGGTGTACGGCACCGAAATGTTCAGGTCGTTGTTCTGGCCGGGCACGATGTTGCCGGTGCCGATACTGACCCCCTTGGCATCGAACACCTCATAGGCACTGGCGCTGGTCATCAGCATCCGGACCGGCATCGACGCCTTGACCGCGCTCTGCACTTCCAGGCGCTGGGCCGAATCGTAGATGTCCAGGTTGGTCTTCAGGGTCGGCTGGCTGGCATCCCCCGTACCGTTATTGCCCTGGGCCTTGGTGGACGTCAGCGGTGCAGACGTGGCCAGGCGCTTGGCGTCGGTCATGACGGTGGCCATGTCCGCGGCGGAACTGCGGGTCGGGGTAATCTTGAAGCTGTCGCCGCTGTTTACCGCACCGGCGTTGAGGCTCAGGCTGAAGCCATCGATGACCGGTGGCGGCGTCGTGCCCAAGTCGAAACTGCCCATGTCGGTATTGTCCGACAGGCGCCGCACGCTGTAGCCGGTGGCGCTGGTGAAGGTCACCTGGTAATCGCTGGCCGCCAGCTTGCCGGTGTCCTTGATGGTGACGTTCAGGTTACCCGACGCCGGATTGTTCTTGGCATTGGCAATGCTGCGCTGACTGATGGCCGCGGCACTGTTGATGTCATTGAACAACGCTGCGCCGAAGTTACCGCTCTGGTCCAGCCCCTGCCCCAACTGCTTGTTGACCTGATCGGCGACGACCATGGCGATACGCCCCAGGCCATTGACCGCCGGGGTCAATACCTCATTGCGATAACGCAACAGCCCGCCCATCTCGCCGCCGCTCATCACGTTGGTGATGTCGATCGACGAACCGTTGCGATCCATGATGATCGAGGAACGGGTCGGGTCGGCCGGGTCGGCGGCCACTCGCAGTTTGTTGACGGTGTCGCCCACCACCAAAGGCTGGCCGCTGCCCAGGTAGATATCCATGCGCCCTTCGGTCTCAGTGACCTGGGTGCCCACCAGCTCATTGAGCTGGCGGATGGTTTCGTTACGCTGGTCCAGCAATTCGTTGGGCGTGCCACCCGAGCCACTGACTTCACTGATTTTCTTGTTGTACGCGGCAACGGTCGACGCCAGCTTGTTGACCTGGTCGGCCATCGAGCCCAACTGATCGTTGATGTAGCTGCCTTGCTGCTTCAATTGCCCGGAGATGGCATTGAAGCGGCTGCTCAAGCCTTGGGCGTTGGTCAGCAACGCTTGGCGCGCGGCATTGTCGTTGGAGTTGCCGGCGAGCGTTTGCAAGGACGAGAAAAAAGCCTGCAAGGATTTGGTCACACCGGTGCCGCTGTCGGACAGCAGCTTGTCGACCTGGGTGGCCTGCCCCAGGTAAGCCTGCGCATCACTGTTGAGCGACGTCGAGGTCTGCAACTGCGCGTCGAGGTAGCTGTTGTACACCCGACGCACGTCGGCCAGCGTGGTACCGGTGCCGATGAACACATTGCCGTACTGAATCGAGCCTTTGGTGCCCTGCACAGTTTGTTGGCGCGAGTACCCGACGGTATCGACGTTGGAAATGTTGTTACCGGTAGTCACCAATGAGGCGTGGCTAGCGGATAGACCCGACATTCCGATGTTGAGCAAACTCATGGTTCAGACCCTTATGTCTATAAAGGCGTGGTTGAAACGCCCGCCGCAGCGTAGTTCTGATAACTCGTCATCTGCCTGGCTATCTGCGAAATCTTGCTGGCGTAAGCCGGGTCGGTTGCGTAACCGGCCTTTTGTAGCTCGCGCACAAACTGTTCCGGGTTATCGGCCGACTTCACGACATCTTGATAGCGATTGTTGGTTTGCAGCAGCGTTACAAGGTCATGGAAGCTGTCCTTGTAGGAGTCGTAGGAACGGAACTCGGCCGTCTCCTTGACCATCTCGCCATTCCTGAATTCGCTGGTGATCGCCCGCGCCGAATCACCCTGCCAACTGCTGCCGGCCTTGATGCCGAACAGGTTGTGGCTGCTGCTGCCGTCCTGGGCCCGCATGACCGATTTGCCCCAACCGGTTTCCAGGGCGGCCTGGGCCACCAGGTAACGTGGGTCGACACCAATGCGATCGGCCGCTTCCTTGGCCATCGGCAGCATGGTGTTGACGAATTCGTCGGCGGAGCTGAAGGCTTTTTTCGCCGGTGCCAGGGGGATTTGCGCGATGGCGCGCCCGTGGATCTGCAGGGACCCGCTCGACGCCATTTGCGCGTTCGCCAGCCAGTCGCCGTTGTACAAGGGGCCGGAACCGCTGCTCGCGACGCGCTCGGGCAATGCCGCTTTGTTGACTGCGGTGGCACTCGTCGGCGTGGCGGAAGGCACCAGGCCGGCGAGCAAGCGGTCGGCCAGTTTGGGCGGCAGGGCCAGGCGGCGCTGATTGATCAGCGCCATGTCATTGCGATGGGCGCCCTCGCCTGTCGGCGCACTGAGCGAACGCGAGGCCCACAATGGGCGCTCGCCATTGACCCGGGACAGTGGCCCGTTGATCGCCACAGTGCCAGCGGCCACTGGTGTCTGCGCGGCCGCTTTCGCCGCTTCCTGCTTGGCCGCCGACAGTGTCGCCGCTTCACCCGGCGCCAGCGGCTTGTTCTTCGACATCTGCCGCATCAGCACGTCCGCCAGGCCGATACCGCCGCCTTCGCGGGACATCGAAACCGCCAGTTGCTGGTCGTACATTTCCTGGTACTGCTTGGCCTCGGCGGTGTTCATCGGGTTGTCCTTGCCCAGCGACTCGGTGGCCGAGCGCATGGACTTGAGCATCTCGCCGAGGAACAGCGACTCGAATTCCTGCGCCACCTTGCGCATGTTGGCGTCGCTGTTCTTGTCGCCGACCTTGAGCTGGTTCAGCCGGTTCAGGTCGGAAAACGCACCGGAATCGCTGCTGCTGACCCGACCGCTCTTGTTCATGTCCATGGTCGCCGTCCTCAGATCACGATCAGGTCGGCTTGCAAGGCGCCAGCCTGTTTCAGTGCTTCAAGGATCGCCATCAGGTCACCCGGTGCCGCGCCGACCTGGTTCACCGCCCGGACGATTTCGTCGAGGGTGGTGCCTGGGCCGAACTTGAACATCGGCTTGGCTTCCTGCTCGGCATTGACCCGCGAGCGCGGCACGACCGCGGTCTGGCCATTGGACAGAGGGCCGGGCTGGCTGACGATCGGGTCTTCGGTAATGGTCACGGTCAGGCTGCCGTGGGTGACGGCGGCCGGGGAAACCTTGACGTTCTGGCCGATCACGATGGTGCCGGTGCGCGAGTTGATGATGACTTTGGCCACCGCCTGGCCTGGATCGATTTCAAGGTTTTCCAGGATCGACAGATAGTCGACACGCTGGCTCGGGTCGAGCGGCGCCGTAACGCGCACCGAGCCGCCGTCGATGGCCTGGGCCACGCCTGGGCCAAGCATGTCGTTAATCTTGTCGACGACGCGCTTGGCCGTGGTGAAGTCGGAGCGGTTGAGGTTCAGGGTCAGGCTGTTGCCCTGGTTGAATCCGCTCGGCACCGCTCGCTCGACCGAAGCACCGCCGGGGATGCGCCCGGCCGATGGAACGTTGACCGTGATCTTCGAGCCATCGCGACCCTCGGCATCAAAACCGCCGACCACCAGGTTGCCCTGGGCCACCGCATAAACGTTGCCGTCGATACCCTTGAGCGGCGTCAGCAGCAAGGTGCCGCCGCGCAAGCTTTTGGAGTTACCGATGGACGACACGGTGATGTCGACCTGCTGCCCCGGCTTGGCGAACGCCGGTAAGTCGGCACTGATCGACACCGCCGCGACGTTCTTCAATTGCACGTTGCCCGAGCCCGGCGGCACCTTGATGCCGAACTGCGAGAGCATGTTGTTGAAGGTCTGCAGGGTGAACGGGGTCTGCGTCGTCTGGTCGCCGGTGCCATTGAGCCCGACCACCAGGCCGTAGCCGATCAATTGGTTGGAGCGCACGCCGGAAATGCTGGCGATGTCCTTCAGGCGCTCGGCTTGAGCACCGAACGCTGCGGACATCAGGAACGCAGCCACCATCAGGTGTTTGAAATTCAATGTCGCCACCTAGAAAGGGAACAGCGGGCTGAGGAAGAAACGGTCGAACCAGCCTGGCTGACTCGCATCGGCAAACGAACCGGTGCCCGAGTAGGTGATGCGCGCATCCGCGACGCGGGTCGATGACACGGTGTTATCGGTGGAGATATCGTCGGCCCGGACCAGGCCGGCAATACGCACCAGTTCGTCGCCGGTGTTGAGGGTCATCCACTTCTCGCCGCGTACGGCGATGATGCCGTTGGGCAATACGTCGGCGACGGTCACGGTGATCGAACCGGTCAGGGTGTTGCCCTGGGCGGCCTTGCTGTCACCCTTGGTCGCGCGGTCGCCTTCGTAGCTGGCGTCCAGGCTCAGGTCACCACTGCCAAACGGATTGTTGGTGCTGGGCGTGGAACCGAACAGAGAGCTCAGGCCGATGCTGGCCTTGCTGTTCTTGCCAATCTGCGAGTTGGCGTTTTTGCTGGCCTGGGTCTTCTCGTTCAGGGTGATGGTGATGATGTCACCGACCCGGAACGCCTTGCGGTCGCTGTACAGGTTCTGCTCGAAGCCGGCCTGGTAGATCGAGCCGTTGTTGGCGGCAGCCGGCAACGGCGTGCGCGGCAACACCGGTGCATAGTAGGGATCATTGGGCTTGGGCGACATGGGCACACAGCCCGCGAGCACAGTGACCCCACTCAGTGCCAGAACAGATACAAAGCGTTTCATGACCCTACCTCACGGTGTTGCCGGCGACCTCTTGGCCGCCCCAAAGACTTGATTACAGATTCTGCGTTACGAACGAGAGCATCTGGTCGGCGGTGGAGATCACCTTGGAGTTCATCTCGTAGGCGCGCTGAGTGGTGATCATGTTGACCATCTCTTCAACGGTGCTGACGTTGGAGGTTTCCAGGGTGTTCTGCAGCGTGGTACCGAAACCGGCAAGGCCCGGGGTGCCGACTTGCGGCGCGCCACTGGCGGCAGTTTCCAGGAACAGGTTGTTGCCCACGGCCTGCAGGCCGGCCGGGTTGATGAAGTCGGCGGTCTGCAGGTTGCCGATCACCTGGGAGGCCGGGTTGCCGGCGACGGTGATGGACACGGTGCCGTCCTTGCCCACGGTGAAGGTCTGGGCGTCGTTCGGAATGACGATCGCCGGCTCCAGGGCAAAGCCGCTGGCGTTGACGATCTGGCCGTTGGAGTCCAGGTGGAAAGTACCGTCACGGGTGTAGGACGTGGTGCCGTCCGGCTGCAGGATCTGGAAGAAGCCGCGACCGTCGATGGCCATGTCCAAAGGCTGCTCGGTGGTTTGCAGGCTGCCGGCGTTGAAGTTTTTCTGGGTGCCGACGATGCGCACACCGGTACCCAGTTGCAGGCCCGACGGCAGTTCGCTGTCCTGGGTCGACTGAGCGCCTGGCTGACGCTTGATCTGGTACAGCAGGTCCTGGAACTCGGCGCGGTCACGTTTGAAACCCGTGGTCGAGACGTTCGCCAGGTTGTTGGAAATGGTGGTCAGGTTGGTGTCCTGGGCGGACAGACCGGTTTTGGCAACCCATAGAGCCGGAAGCATTCGATTCTCCTCGTGCGCCTGTTTTACGGCGCGACGTTCTGGTAATTAGCTGATCTGCAAGACCCGAGCCATGGCCTGGTCGTCTTCTTTGGCGGTGTTCATCATCTTGATGTGCAGCTCGAACTGCTTCGACAGGGCCAGTACCTGAGTCATCTCGTCCACTGCATTGACGTTGCTCGACTCGAGGAAACCGGAGACCAGCTTGACGTTGGCATCGGCTTGCGCAGGCTGGCCGTCCTTGGTGTGAATCGAACCGTCCAGGCCCTTGGTCATGTTCTTGATGTCCGGGTTGACCAGCTTGATGCGGTCGACTTCGGCCATGACGCGCGGGCCTTCGCCCATCGCGCGAATGCTGATGGTGCCGTCCTCGCCCACTTCGATCTGCTGCTCGGGCGGCACGGCGATCGGTCCGCCATTGCCGATCACCGGCATGCCGTTGCCCGCGCGCAGCACACCCAGCGCATCCACCACCAGGCTGCCGGTACGCACGTAGCTTTCGCCGCCATCGGGGTTCTGCACCGCCAGCCAGCCGTTGCCTTGCACGGCGACATCGAGGTCGCGACCGGTCTGTACCAGCGAGCCCGGGGAAAAGTCGGTGGCCGGGCGTTCGGACAGGGCAAACGCACGCGCCGGAAAGCTGTCACCGAACACCGGCATCGAGCGGGCCTGCTCCAGGTCTTTCTGGAAGCCGCTGGTAGAGATGTTCGCCAGGTTGTTGGCATGGGCCTTTTGCGCCAGCGCATTCTGGCTGGCGCCGGTCATTGCCACATAAAGGTACTTGTCCACACGCTTTCCTCTGCCTGCCGGACGTTTGCCGCCCGATGCTGTTCTGAGGTGGCATAAGCAATTTGCAGACCAAGTTGGTTTTGGCGGCGCGAGGCCCGGCAAACAAAGGACTTGAGAGATTTCGCAGGTCTGGAGGGTTTGTATCAGAGACGAAAAACCGGCGGTGATATGCCGGTAAGTGGCAACGCATGACCTGGTTACCAGCAATGCTGGCCCCTTCGCGAGCAAGCCCGCTCCCACAGTGATCTGTGGCGTTCACAAAACCTGTGGGAGCGGGCTTGCTCGCGAAGAGGCCGGCACAATCACAACAAAAGTCAGCTAAGACTCAGTCTTGCCCACCTCATAATCACGCAACTTGTTGGCAATGGTGGTATGCGAAACCCCCAACCGCTTGCCCAGCTGCCGACTGCTCGGGTGCTCGGAATACAATCGCTCCAACACCGCCTTCTCAAAGCGCCCGACAATCTCGTCCAGCCCGCCTTCCAACGAAAAATCGCCAAGTGGCTGACGCACACCGTAGTCCGGCAGACGAATATGCTCGGCCTTGACCGTCCCGCCGTCGCACAGGGAAACCGCCTGGAACAGCACGTTTTCCAACTGCCGCACGTTGCCCGGCCAATGGTAATGACTGAGCCGGTCCATGGCTGCTGGCGCGAGCTTGGGCAGCGGGCAACCGATCTGCCGGCTGGCCTGATCGAGGAAGTGCTCCACCAGCGGCGTCAAGCCGTCCAGGCATTCGCGCAGCGGCGGGATGTGCAACGACAGCACGTTCAATCGGTGATACAGGTCCTGGCGAAACTCCCCCCGGGCACAGAGTTCGGACAGGTCGACCTGGGTCGCGCAGATCACCCGCACATCGAGGTACACCTCTTCATCGCTGCCTACGCGACGGAAGCAACCATCCTGCAGGAAGCGCAGCAATTTCACCTGCAGGCGCGGGCTCATTTCCCCGACACCATCGAGAAACAGCGTACCGCCCGCCGTCAGCTCCAACAGCCCGAGCTTACCCTCGGCCCGGGCGCCCTCGAAGGCGCCAGGGCCATAGCCGAACAACTCGGTCTCGGCCATGGATTCCGGCAGCCCGGCGCAATTGAGCGCCATCAGCGGCGATTGCCCGCGCGGGCTGGCCAGATGACAGGCCCGCGCCAACAACTCTTTACCGGTGCCTGTCTCGCCTTCTATCAATAGTGGCGCATCGAGCGGGGCCATGCGCCGGGCTTCGCGCACCACCGCCGCCATCACCTTCGAGCTTTGAAAGATGCTGTCGAAGCCGCGCAACTCCTGCTTGCGTACGTTATAGATGCGCTCGCCCACCCGGTCGGCGCGATGCAGGGTCAGCACCGCTCCGGCCATGGCTTCGCTGTCGTCATGCTCCGATTGCAGGGGCGCGATGTCGGCCAGGAACACATCGCCCTTGACCTTGACCCGCAGCCCGTTGATCCGCGATTTGTTGGCGCGCACCAGCTCCGGCAAATCGAAATCCTCGGCATAACGCGACAGGGGAATCCCCGGCACCTCATCTACCCGCACACCCAGCAACTGCGCCGCCGCGCGATTGGCCGCGACGATGGAGCCGCCCATGTCGATCGACAGCACCGGAAACTCCAGGGCGCCGAGCAACGCATTGAGCTCCATGTGCCGACGCTCACTGGGCATGAGCCCTACACGCTTGACGCCAAAAACCCCGGCAATCGCCTCGAATTTCGGACGCAATGCCTGGAACTGAATGTTGATCAGGTTCGGACAGTGCAGGTAGATGGCATTGCCATGCTCGCCACCGACCTCGCCCCGAGCAACGTTGATGCCGTACTCGACCAACAGGTTGAGAATGTCGCGCAGGATGCCGATGCGGTTCTGGCAGTGGACTTTGATACGCATAAATAGGCCTGAAAAAAGCGGTGATTGAGGTGCATGCCTAGCGCGCAAACTGTGGGAGCGGGCTTGCTCGCGAAAACGTCTGCATATCCAACAGTGATGTATCAGGCAGACCGCTTTCGCGAGCAAGCCCACTCCCACAAGAGATGCTGCAGCGCCTTCAGGCGTATTTTTCTGCGGGAGCGCTCAGATAGTCGTCAAGATTATGTGACAGATGTAGGGCTTTTCCCACCCGCCAATCTCAACATTTACGCGATGACGGCCAATACGTAACGAAAACTTTACGATAATCCAGGGATTTTCCCGCGCAGGACGCCGCTCACCTGCTGCAGCGCTGCAATTGATGGGGTATTCCTAGGTCCATAGCAGCACATAACAAGAACGAATCCCCTAGCAGGAGAGCAGCATGAAGCAGACGCAATACGTGGCTCGCGAGCCCGATGCGCATGGTTTTATCGACTACACCGCCGAAGAACACGCGGTGTGGAACACGCTGATCACTCGCCAACTGAAAGTGATCGAAGGGCGTGCGTGCCAGGAATACCTGGACGGCATCGAAAAACTCGGTCTGCCCCACGACCGCATTCCGCAACTGGGCGAGATCAACAAGGTCCTCGGTGAAACCACCGGCTGGCAAGTTGCCCGCGTGCCGGCGCTGATCCCCTTCCAGACCTTTTTTGAATTGCTCGCCAGCAAGCAGTTTCCGGTGGCCACCTTCATTCGTACCCGCGAAGAGCTGGATTACCTGCAAGAGCCGGACATTTTCCACGAGATTTTCGGCCACTGCCCGCTGCTGACCAACCCCTGGTTCGCTGAATTCACCCACACCTACGGCAAACTCGGCCTCAAGGCATCCAAGGAAGAGCGCGTGTACCTGGCGCGCCTGTACTGGATGACCATCGAGTTCGGCCTGGTCGACACCCCGCAAGGCCAGCGCATTTACGGCGGCGGCATCCTGTCTTCACCGAAAGAAACCGTGTATTGCCTGTCGGACGAGCCTGAGCATCAGGCATTCGATCCGCTGGAATGCATGCGCACGCCTTACCGCATCGACATCCTGCAACCGCTGTATTTCGTTCTGCCGAACCTCAAGCGCCTGTTCGACCTGGCCCACGAAGACATCATGGGCATGGTCCAGCAAGCGATGCAGATGGGTCTGCATGCTCCGAAATTTCCACCGAAACCCAAAGCGGCCTGAACCGCCGCTTTTTCGATCAAGTGAGTCTGTCAGGAACCGACGCTTTGCTTTAGCGTGGTGTTATTGACGGTCGATTTCCCTTTATCCCGATTTCAGGAATCCATCATGTCCACATTGAACCAAGCCCACTGCGAAGCCTGCCGCGCCGACGCCCCACAGGTCAGCGATGAAGAACTGCCAGTCCTGATCAAGCAGATCCCGGACTGGAACATCGAAGTTCGCGACAGCATCATGCAGCTGGAAAAGGTTTTCCTGTTCAAGAACTTCAAGCACGCCCTGGCGTTCACCAACGCCGTCGGTGAAATCTCCGAGGCCGAAGGTCATCACCCTGGCCTGCTGACCGAGTGGGGCAAAGTCACCGTGACCTGGTGGAGCCACTCGATCAAGGGCCTGCACCGCAACGACTTCATCATGGCCGCGCGCACGGACATCGTTGCCAAGGACGCCGAGGGCCGCAAATAATGCATTTCGACGCCATCGGCCGGGTGCCCGGCGACCCGATCCTCGGTCTGATGGAGGCGTATGCGCAGGACCCCAACCCGCGCAAATTCGACCTCGGCGTGGGTGTCTACAAAGACGCCCAGGGCCTGACCACCATTCCCCAGGCGGTGAAGCTGGCCGAAGCGCGCCTGGTGGATCGCCAGACCACCAAGACCTACATCGGCGGTCACGGCGACGCGGCTTTCGGCAAGGTCATCAGTGAGTTGGTGCTCGGCGCCGACTCGACGCTGCTCAGCGAACAACGCGCCGGCGCCACCCAGACCCCGGGCGGCACTGGTGCGTTGCGCTTGAGCGCTGACTTCATCGCCCAGTGCCTGCCGGGCCGTGGCGTCTGGCTGAGCAATCCGACCTGGCCGATCCACGAAACCATTTTCGCCGCGGCCAAGGTCAAGGTCAGCCATTACCCTTACGTGGGCAGTGACAACCGTCTCGACGTCGACGCCATGCTCGCCGCGCTCGAGCAAGCCCCCAAGGGCGACGTGGTGCTGCTGCACGCCTGCTGCCACAACCCGACCGGCTTCGATCTGTCCCATGACGACTGGCGCCGGGTGCTCGACGTAGTGCGCCGGCGCGAGTTGCTGCCGCTGATCGATTTCGCCTACCAGGGCTTCGGTGACGGCCTGGAGCAGGACGCCTGGTCGACTCGGCTGTTCGCCGCCGAGTTGCCGGAAGTCTTGATCACCAGCTCCTGCTCGAAGAACTTCGGCCTGTACCGCGACCGCACCGGCGCGCTGATTGTCTGTGCGAAATCCGCCGACAAGCTGACCGACATCCGCAGCCAACTGGCCCACATCGCCCGTAACCTGTGGTCGACGCCGCCGGATCACGGCGCTGCCGTGGTGGCGACCATCCTCGGCGACCCGGAACTGAAAAACCTCTGGGCCGACGAAGTGGAAACCATGCGCTTGCGTATTGCGCAACTGCGCAGCGGTTTGCTCGAAGCGCTGGAGGCTTACGGTTTGCGTGAGCGCTTTGCGCACATTGGTGTGCAGCGCGGGATGTTTTCCTACACCGGGTTGTCGCCTGAGCAAGTGAAAGCGCTGCGGGATAACCATAGCGTGTACATGGTCAGTTCGGGTCGGGCGAACGTTGCCGGCATTGATGCTACGCGCCTGGATTTGCTGGCCGAAGCAATCGCCAAAGTCTGCAAATAACTTCCAAACACTGCAAATCCCTGTGGGAGCGGGCTTGCTCGCGAATGCGGAATGTCAGTCGACATCCATATTGACTGATCTACCGCTTTCGCGAGCAAGCCCGCTCCCACATTAGTTTTGCATTGCTCCTCTTATTTCCCTGTATATACAACCCCATTCGTCGAAACAAATGGATATAAAAGTCTGTTTGTCATTTCTACTCCTGTATCCTGCCCAGGCTTTTTTGAAAGCGCGGATCTACCAGATCTATCAACAGACTTAGCGAGGAGCGCGACCATGCACGAGATTCCTAATCTCCCCTTCCCAAGCCTGCACGTACCTGAGCAGACGACCACGCAACAAGCCGGTGCCCAACAGCCCGAGCCGAAAGAAGCCACTGACCGCCGCCAGGCAGACAGCGAAGACTGAAACACCCGCCGTACAGACTGTGTGGAAAGCGCTAACATGCGCTTTCCACACCGCCTGAACAGTGACCCCGCCCATGACCGACGAATTCGACGAAACCCAGGCCAGCCTCCTGATCGGCACCGCCGAGAAAATGATCGAAATCTGGAATCGCCTCTCCCCCGAGAAACAGGCCGCTTTGCTCGCCCGCTTCGGCAGCGAAGAAAACGCACTGGCCGCCCTGGTCACCACGCAACTGGTCGCACCTGCCAAGCCTGATTGATCCCGCCCGGCAAATAGTTTTACTTTTTCCACGACCCGCGGCCGCTCGCGCCGCTATCATAAGCAGCCTATCTATCCTGCTTTCCCGTGGACCTTTACCCATGTCTGAAAACCAGCGCCCCCTGGCGGTCACGCTGCAAGTCGTTTCCATCGTCCTGTTTACCTTCATCGGCTACCTCAATATCGGCATTCCCTTGGCGGTACTGCCGGGCTATGTCCATAGCGACCTGGGTTTTGGTGCGGTGATCGCTGGGCTGGTGATCAGCGTGCAGTACCTCGCCACCCTGCTCAGCCGTCCCTACGCCGGGAAAATCATCGACAACAAGGGCAGCAAGCTGGCGGTGATGTATGGCCTGGCTGGCTGCGGCCTGAGCGGCGTGTTCATGCTGATCTCGGCCTGGACCCAAAGCCTGCCGATGCTCAGCCTGATCAGCCTGCTGATCGGCCGCCTGGTGCTCGGCAGCGCCGAAAGCCTGGTGGGCTCAGGCTCCATTGGTTGGGGCATCGGCCGGGTCGGCGCGGCGAACACCGCCAAGGTCATCTCCTGGAACGGCATCGCCAGTTACGGCGCATTGGCCGTGGGTGCGCCCTTGGGCGTGTTGCTGGTCAAGCAGCTGGGCTTGTGGAGCATGGGCGTGAGCATTGTCCTGCTGGCGCTGCTTGGCCTGCTGCTGGCCTGGCCGAAAACCGCCGCGCCCATTGTGGTCGGTGAACGACTGCCATTCATCCACGTGCTTGGCCGGGTCCTGCCCCACGGTTGCGGCCTCGCACTGGGCTCGATCGGCTTTGGCACCATTGCCACCTTCATCACCCTGTACTACGCCACCCAACACTGGGACAACGCCGTGCTGTGCCTGAGCCTGTTCGGCGCGAGTTTCATCGGTGCACGCCTGCTGTTCGGCAACCTGATCAATCGCCTCGGCGGTTTTCGCGTGGCGATTGCCTGCCTGTCGGTGGAAACCCTGGGCCTGTTGCTGCTGTGGCTGGCACCCGATGCGCATTGGGCGTTGGTGGGCGCGGCCTTGAGCGGTTTCGGTTTCTCGCTGGTGTTTCCGGCGCTGGGTGTCGAAGCGGTCAACCTGGTGCCGGCCTCCAGCCGCGGGGCGGCGGTTGGCGCCTATTCGCTGTTCATCGACTTGTCGCTGGGGATCACCGGGCCGTTGGCTGGTGCGGTTGCGGCGGGCTTCGGCTTTGCCTCGATCTTCCTGTTCGCCGCCCTCGCCGCCCTGAGCGGCCTGGCGTTGAGCGTTTACCTGTACCGACAGGCACCGAAGCAACGCCAGGCGCGGGATTCACGCTAGAAGTCGACCTTGCCGCGCCCGGCCTTGATGTTGCCGCGCTTGCTCTTGGACTCGAGCCGACGGGTCTTGGAACCGAGGGTCGGCTTGGTCGGCCGGCGTTTCTTTTCGACCTTGGTGGCGCTCTGGATCAACTCGACCAGACGCTCCAGCGCATCGGCGCGGTTCTGCTCCTGGGTCCGGTATTGCTGGGCCTTGATGATCAACACGCCTTCGCTGGTGATGCGACTGTCGCGCAGCGCCAACAGCCGCTCCTTGTAGAACTCGGGCAAGGACGAAGCCGGAATGTCAAAGCGCAGGTGCACCGCGCTGGAGACCTTGTTGACGTTCTGCCCTCCCGCACCCTGGGCGCGAATCGCCGTCAATTCGATCTCGGCATCCGGCAGATGCACGTTGTTGGAAATCACCAGCATGGAAAAGCGTCCGTATTCGAGAGTGTTCAGGATACCGCGAATAGATTGAAGGAATGCGGACCTTGTGGGAGCGTGGCTTGCCCGCGATTCAGGCGCCACGGTTTATCAGGGGCACCGCGTTATCGTTCATCGCGGGCAAGCCACGCTCCCACAGGTTTTTGCAGCGCTCATAAAAAACCCGGCACTTGGCCGGGTTTGTTTTTACTGTGTGCAGTTATTCCACCGCTGGCTGCAAGGCGCGCTGTTCGCTGCGCTTGTTCTTGATGCCGTAGCAGACCCACATGAACACGAGCCACACCGGAATCGCGTACACCGATGTCTGGATCCCCGGAATCAACAGCATCACGCCGAGAATGAACAACACGAACGCCAGGCAGATGTAGTTGCCGTATGGGTACCAGAAGGCCTTGAACAGCGGCGTCTGTTTGGTCTTGTTCATGTGCTGGCGGAACTTGAAGTGCGAGTAGCTGATCATCGCCCAGTTGATCACCAGGGTGGCCACTACCAGCGACATCAGCAGTTCCAGCGCGCTGTGCGGGATCAGGTAGTTCAGCAGCACCGCGATCAGGGTCACGGCGGCCGAGGCCAGGATCGAACGCACCGGCACGCCGCGCTTGTCGATCTTGGCCAATGCTCTCGGCGCATCGCCCTGCTCGGCCATGCCCAGCAGCATGCGGCTGTTGCAGTAGGTGCCGCTGTTGTACACCGACAAGGCCGCGGTCAGGACCACGAAGTTGAGGATGTGCGCAGCGGTGTTGCTGCCCAGCATCGAGAACACTTGCACGAACGGGCTGCCGCTGTAGGAATCACCGGAGGCGTTCAGGGTGGCCAGCAAGCTGTCCCACGGGGTCAGCGACAGCAGGATCACGAGCGCACCGATGTAGAAAATCAGGATCCGGTAGATCACCTGGTTGATCGCTTTCGGGATCACGGTCTTCGGCTTGTCGGCTTCAGCTGCGGTGAAACCGAGCATTTCCAGGCCACCGAAGGAAAACATGATGAACGCCATGGCCATCACCAGGCCGCTGATCCCATTCGGGAAGAAGCCGCCGTGGGACCACAGGTTGCTGACCGCCGCTTGCGGGCCGCCGTTGCCGCTGACCAGCAGGTAGCTGCCCAGGGCAATCATGCCGACGATCGCCACGACCTTGATGATCGCGAACCAGAACTCGGCCTCGCCAAAGACTTTGACGTTGGCCAGGTTGACCGCGTTGATCAGCACGAAGAACGCCGCTGCGGAGGCCCAGGTCGGGATGTCCGGCGCCCAGTAGTGGATGTATTTGCCGACCGCCGTCAGCTCCGACATGCCGACCAGAATGTACAGGATCCAGCAGTTCCAGCCCGACAGGAAACCGGCAAAGCCGCCCCAGTACTTGTGCGCGAAGTGGCTGAAGGAGCCGGCCACCGGGTCTTCGACGATCATTTCACCCAGCTGGCGCATGATCATGAAGGCGATGAAACCGCAGATGGCGTAGCCGAGGATCATCGACGGGCCGGCGGATTTCAGTACCCCGGCCGAGCCGAGGAACAGACCGGTACCAATCGCGCCACCGAGGGCAATCAATTGAATGTGGCGATTTTTCAGGCCGCGTTTCAGCTCGCCTGAATGCGAGTTTTGTCCACTCATGAAAAGGGTCTCACGCAAGGTTTGATGATGTTCAGAAGGCGTTGCTGCTCAAGACAGACGTTAAGCAGCGCCGATCAAACCCCAGCGCAGGCACCAGGAGTTCAGCGTATTTACAACGGTCATGCGTCACCTGTTTGTTTTTATCTGTGACGAAATCGAACCCGACGCGCTTGTGGCGCGGCGGAGTGAACAAGGCGGATAGCCTTGAGGTTTGCGCATTTGCGCAGGAGGTCACAGGTAAAACGCGGCGCATTGTACACCGGTAACCCCCTGTTGCCAGACCCCGCTGGATCAGCGTGTCGGTAGCCGGGATTTCATGTGTCCGCCTCGATGGGATCGGGCGACTGCAAAAAGGAGGTCAGACCTTTGCGGGTCATGGACCGGGACGGTGGAAAAACCGACCCGCGATGGGAGCTGGAAACGGATTGCGGCGTTCATTGCGCCTCCTTTTTGTTATGCACCTGCACGACAGGCATGGCGCGCATAACACCTCGCATGGGGGCGGGAAACAAGCGGGCTAGAGCGCTGGGGGAAGGACTTGAGCGAATTGAGCGTAAGAATTTTTTTACGGCATTACGTGAGAGGCGATTTCATGGGGTTAATACGGGGATTTCGTCATGAAATCTTTACAGCCTGTCATTTTGACTTTCCACTTCGGAATCACTGGTGCAGCGACTGGCGCTTTCGCGAGCAAGCCCGCTCCCACAGTGGATCGCATTTATCTGTGCCGACTCGGCCACCTGTGGGAGCGGGCTTGCTCGCGAAAGCGTCCTCAAAAACGCTACAGGGCTAAAACCAGGCACAAAAAAAACGCCAACCCGAAGGCTGGCGTTTTTCATGAAGCGCTTTCCGATTACTCAGGCTTGCGACGACCAAACCCCGGACGCTGACCGGAACCGGCCGGTGCGCCACGGCGTTTGCCCGACGGCGCATCACCGTCAACCAGCTTGATCCCCGGACGCTTCGGCGCCGGCTTGGCCGGACGCTTGGTGTCGGCCGGACGATCAGCTACCGGCGTACCACGGCCTTCGCCACGCTCGGTGCGGCCATTGGCCGGACGCGGCGTGCGTGGACCGCGTTCACCGTCCTGACGAGCAGCCGGCTTGCGCGCCGGGCGCTCGCCTTCGATCTGCGGCTCGCGGCTGGCACGTGGCGCTGCAGGTGCGGCGGTGGCTGGACGCAGGGTCCGTACGCGCTCGGTCTTGGCCATTGGACGCGACGATTTACGCTGCATCCGGTCAAGCTTGTCTTTGCTCTTGGCGTTCATCTGCGGCATCGCGACCGGCGTCAGGCCGACCTCGGCACTGAGGATGTCGACTTCGTACTGGCTCATTTCGCGCCAGCGACCCATCGGCAGGTCCGAGTTGAGGAACACCGGACCGAAACGCACGCGCTTCAGACGGCTGACCACCAGGCCCTGGGATTCCCACAGGCGACGTACTTCGCGGTTACGACCTTCCATCACCACGCAGTGGTACCAGTGGTTGAAACCTTCGCCGCCTGGAGCCTGCTTGATGTCGGTGAATTTGGCCGGGCCGTCTTCGAGGACCACGCCGGCTTTCAGGCGCTCGATCATCTCGTCATCGACTTCGCCACGCACACGCACCGCGTATTCACGGTCCATTTCGTAGGAAGGGTGCATCAGGCGGTTGGCCAGCTCACCGTCGGTGGTGAACATCAGCAGGCCGGTGGTGTTGATGTCGAGGCGACCGATGTTGATCCAGCGGCCTTCTTTCGGCTTTGGCATCTTGTCGAACACGGTCGGACGGCCTTCCGGGTCGACGCGGGTGCAGATTTCGCCATCGGGCTTGTTGTACATGATCACGCGGCGGACCGACTCGGCGGCCTCTTCACGCTTGATGACCTTGCCGTCGATGGTGATGGCGTCGTGCATATCGACGCGCTGGCCAAGGGTGGCGTCTTTGCCGTTGACCTTGATCCGGCCGTGGCTGATCCAGGCTTCCACGTCACGGCGCGAGCCGACGCCGATACGGGCGAGGACCTTCTGCAGTTTTTCGCCTGCTGGGCCGATTTCCTGGTCGTCTTTCTGGTCTTTGATACTCATCTGGGCACCTCCCGGTGTGTTCTGAAAACTGGGTACTTGGGCGAAGGGATCGCCGAAGGGTCGCGAATCATACGCGCATGCGGGCGTTTGCGCATCAGAGACTAGCTGATGAATGCAAGGTTATTGGCTTTTCCGCCGGCCGGTGATCCACTTTGAACACATTCCCCCACATTGGAACTGTGTCAGTCTTCGAATTCGCGGCGTTCGGCTTCGATGGCTTCGGCGAGGGCCAGGGCTTCGGCTTCTTCGTCGGATAGCTCCGGCTCGGGTTTCGGCTGTTCGAGGGCAGCGACGGCGGCCAGGAGCTTTTCGCGAGCCTCGGCAACGCCGAGGATGTCGTCTTCCTGCTCGGGCTCAGCTTCGGGTTCAACCTGTTCCGTTTCGATGTCAGGCTGCTCCGGATCAATCCCCGGCAACTCACCATCACGCAACAGATCGTCGAAGTCGGTCTTGATCCCCTCCTCCATGCTGTCCAACTCCAGCAACAGCGTATGGAAACTGGTCTCTTCCTTGGGCTCTTCCGGCTCGGCGCTCGCGTCGGCCAGTTCCTGCAGCCCGGCGGGTACTGGCGCGTCGTCGAAATCGAGCACCGGGTCCGGCTCCAGTTCGCGCACCTCGGCCAGCGGCGGCAGGTCATCGAGGTTCTTCAGGTTGAAATGATCGAGAAACGCCTTGGTGGTGGCGAACATCGCCGGCTTGCCCGGCACATCGCGGTAGCCGACGATGCGGATCCACTCGCGCTCCATCAGCGTCTTGACGATCTGGCTGTTGACCGCCACGCCCCGCACATCCTCGATCTCGCCTCGGGTGATCGGCTGGCGATAGGCGATCAAGGCAATGGTTTCGAGCATGGCCCGCGAGTAGCGCTGCGGCCGCTCTTCCCATAAGCGCCCGACCCACGGCGAAAACTTTTCACGGATTTGCAGGCGATAGCCGGAAGCAACCTCCTTCAACTCGTAGGCGCGGCCATCACAGGACTTGCCCAGGATGGTCAGGGCTTTCTTGAAGACCGCCGGTTCCGGGCGCTCTCCCTCTTCGAAGAGCTCGAACAGGCGCTCCAGCGATTGCGGTTTTCCAGAGGCCAACAGAAAGGCTTCGAGCAGTGGCGCCAGCTCGCGGGGTTCACTCAGGTTCATGATTGGACTCGTTATTCGGCTCGTGCTCGGACGTGGATCGCGGCGAACGGCTCATTCTGCACCAGCTCGACCAAGGATTCCTTGACCAGCTCGAGAATTGCCATGAAGGTCACGACAACCCCCAGGCGCCCTTCCTCGGCGGTGAACAGCTCGACGAACGGTACGAAACCGCCGCCCTTGAGCCGTTCCAGCACATCGCTCATGCGTTCGCGGGTGGACAGTGCTTCGCGGCTGACCTGGTGGCTTTCGAACATGTCGCCACGGCGAAGCACCTCGGCCATGGACAGCAAAATCTCGGACAAGCGCACATCCGGCAACAGTTTGCGCGCCCTGGCTTCCGGGGCATCGAGCTTGGGCACCACCACGTCGCGACCGACCCGGCTCAGGCCATCGATGCCTTCGGCGGCGGCCTTGAAACGCTCGTACTCCTGCAAGCGACGGATCAGTTCGGCTCGCGGGTCTTCTTCCTCGTCCTCGACGGTTTCAGCCCGCGGCAGCAGCATCCGCGACTTGATCTCGGCCAGCATCGCGGCCATCACCAGGTATTCGGCGGCCAGTTCCAGGCGCACCGACTGCATCAACTCGACATAACCCATGTACTGACGGGTGATTTCCGCCACCGGGATGTCGAGGATGTTGATGTTCTGTTTGCGGATCAGGTACAGGAGCAGGTCGAGGGGGCCTTCGAAGGCTTCGAGAAAGACCTCCAGCGCATCCGGCGGGATGTACAGGTCCAGCGGCATTTCCATGACCGCCTGGCCATAGACCATGGCGAAAGGCAGCTCTTGCTGGGCCCCGGCCTGACTGTCGACGGGTTCAACTGCGGACATCTAGGCCTCGACCATGAACGGCGCAGGGTCGCCACAACCGACGCGGATCACTTCCGGCTCGCCGTCGGCGAGGTTGATCACCGTGGAAGCCTTGATCCCGCCAAAACCACCATCGATGATCAGGTCGACCTGATGCTCGAGCAACTGGCGCATTTCGTAAGGATCGGTCAAAGGATCCTCGTCGCCCGGCATGATCAGCGTCACGCTCATCAGCGGTTCGCCAAGCTCTTCGAGCAGCGCCAGGGCAATCGGGTGGCTCGGCACCCGCAGGCCGATGGTGCGTTTTTTCGGATGCAACAGCAGGCGCGGGACTTCACGGGTGGCGTTGAGGATAAAAGTGTAGGGCCCTGGAAGGTGAGCCTTGAGAATGCGGAAGGTGCCCGTGTCGATCTTGGCGAACAGCCCCAGTTGTGACAGATCGCTGCAGATCAGCGCAAAGTTGTGCTTTTCGTCGAGCTGGCGCAGTCGGCGTACGCGCTCCACGGCGACCTTGTCGCCGATCTGGCAACCAATGGCGTAGGAGGAGTCCGTGGGATAGATCACCACCCCGCCCTTGCGAATGATCTCGACAGCCTGCTTGATCAGGCGCGCTTGCGGGTTTTCCGGATGAATCTGGAAAAATTGACTCACATTCTCTACCTGTTCAGACGACGGCAATATTTGGGTCATGTTTGAATCGACACCACAGTGGTGGCAGATCCTCCGGAAGCGGGCGATATTCACCGATCTCGGACCAGCCTCCAGGGCCATGAAAATCACTGCCGGCGCTGACCAGCAGACCGAACTCGCGGGCCAGAATAGCCAGGCTGCCTACTTGCTCGGCAGGCTGATGGCCATTGACCACTTCGATCGCGTGGCCCCCTGCTTGAATATAGTCGGCAATCAGGCGGCGACGCTTGCTGCGAGTGAATTCGTAGTGCCAGGGGTGGGCCAGACTGACCCACGCCTTGGCCGCGCGCAGGGTTTCGACGGTTTCTTCCAGGGTTGGCCAGTGTTGCTTGACGTCGCCCAGCTTGCCGGCACCCAGCCATTTGCGGAACGCTTCGGCGCGATCCTTGACGAAACCTTCGCGCACCATCCAGTCGGCGAAGTGCGGGCGGGCCGGCGCGTTACCGCTGTCGCCCAGGGCCTGCTGGACTTCCCGGGCGCCTTCGAGCGCTCCCGGCATGCCTTTCAACGCCAGTTTGCGGCTGATTTCCTCGGAACGTAGCCAGCGGCCGTCGCGCAACTTGGCAATCGCCTCGACCAACGGCGCGGCATTGACATCGAAACCGTAGCCCAGCACGTGAATGGTCGCGCCGCCCCAGGTGCAGGACAATTCGACGCCATTGACCAGTTGCATCCCCAGCGCATTCGCTGCACAGCGGGCCTCGTCGAGGCCTTCGAGGGTGTCGTGATCGGTCAAGGCCAGGACTCGCACGCCTTTCTCGAACGCTCGCGCAACCAGGATCGCAGGCGCCAGGGCGCCATCGGAGGCCGTGCTATGGCAGTGCAAATCAACATTCACAGGGCTTTGTAACCTCAAATCAGCTGGCGCTATCGCGCGCCCATATGTTTGTTATTATGCCGCCACATCCTGCTTCTGGCTGCCACTGTGAAACAATTCATCGATTTCATCCCGCTCCTGCTGTTTTTCATCGTCTTCAAGATCGATCCACGCGTCGTCGACATTGCCGGCCACGAGGTCACTGTAGGCGGCATCTACAGCGCCACCGCGATGCTGATCATCAGCTCCCTGGTGGTCTACGGCACGCTGTTCATCAAGCAGCGCAAGCTGGAGAAGAGCCAGTGGCTGACCCTGATCGCCTGCCTGGTCTTCGGCAGCCTGACCCTGGCCTTCCACAGCGAGACCTTCCTGAAATGGAAAGCTCCGGTGGTCAACTGGCTGTTCGCCCTGGCGTTCATCGGCAGCCACTTCATCGGTGACCAACTGCTGATCAAGCGCATCATGGGCCACGCGCTGAGCCTGCCGGAGCCGGTCTGGACGCGCCTGAACATCGCCTGGATCGCGTTTTTCCTGTTTTGCGGTGCCGCCAACCTGTTCGTCGCGTTCACGTTCCAGAGCTACTGGGTCGACTTCAAGGTCTTCGGCAGCCTGGGCATGACTTTGCTGTTCCTGGTCGGCCAGGGCATCTACCTGTCCCGCCACCTGCACGACGCCGATACCACAACGCCGAAAACCGAGGACTGACATGCTTTACGCAATCATTGCCACAGACGTCGCCAACTCCCTGGAAGCCCGCCTGGCCGCCCGGCCTGCACACCTTGAGCGCCTGCAGGTGCTCAAAGGCGAAGGTCGCATCGTATTGGCCGGCCCACATCCGGCGGTCGACAGCAATGATCCAGGGGCAGCGGGTTTCACCGGCAGCCTGATCGTCGCCGAATTCGACTCCCTGAGCGCCGCACAGGCCTGGGCCGACGCCGATCCGTACATCGCCGCCGGCGTCTACGCCAACGTCCTGGTCAAGCCTTTCAAGCAAGTCCTGCCGTAACGTCTCTTGGCGCGGTGAACCTTATCGGTTCATCGCGTTCTCAATCGCTCATTATTCTCGTTTGCCTGCCGACAAACTCCCCAATATCCGTATTGGAATCAGGAGTCGCGATGCGCAAAGGTCCGTTGTGTCTGATGTTGGTCACGTTGTCGATCGTGGCGCCCGCCCACGGTGAAGAAGCCGCCGAGGGCGCGAACTCCACGCCGCTGTCCTTGAGCGCCGGCAGCCAGATCAACGAACTGCAGCAACGCTTGAAGGAAAGCGAGCGGCAACGAGAAGAACTGGGCAAACAATTGAACAATGCCGATGGCGAACGCGAAAGCGTCCAGCTGGTCCGGTTGCGCCAGGAGAATCAGCGACTCAAGCTGCAACTTCGGGAAGTCCAGGCCGGCAGTACGATCCCGCGCTTGCTGACCGATCAGCAACAGTGGTTCGTCGTTGGCGCCGGGGTGGCGCTATTGGCCCTGCTCTGCGGTATCTTCGCCAGTGGAGCGAGTCGAAAACGTCGACAATGGCTAAATTGAGTGATTCATGAGCGAGCTGTTACTAATTGATGATGACCAGGAGCTGTGCGAGCTCCTGAGCAGCTGGCTGAGCCAGGAAGGGTTTCAGGTGCGCGCCTGTCACGATGGCCAGAGCGCCCGTCGCGCACTGGCCGAAACCTCCCCGGCGGCCGTGGTGCTGGACGTGATGTTGCCGGACGGCAGTGGCCTGGAACTGCTCAAGCAACTGCGCAGCGATCACCCGGACTTGCCGGTGCTGATGCTGTCCGCCCGCGGCGAACCCCTGGACCGTATCCTCGGCCTGGAGCTCGGTGCCGACGACTACCTGGCCAAACCTTGCGACCCACGGGAACTGACAGCCCGCCTGCGCGCCGTGTTGCGCCGCAGCCATCCGGCGCCGGCGTCCAGCCAGATGGAGCTGGGCGACCTGTGTTTCAGCCCGGTGCGCGGCGTGGTCAGCATCGATGAACAGGAGTTCACGCTTACAGTTTCCGAAAGCCGCCTGCTCGAAGCCCTGCTCAAGCAGCCCGGCGAGCCGCTGGACAAACAGGAACTGGCGCAAATCGCCCTCGGCCGCAAGCTGACCCTGTACGACCGCAGCCTCGACATGCACGTGAGCAACCTGCGCAAAAAAATCGGCCCGCATCCCGATGGCCGCCCGCGCATCGTGGCCCTGCGCAGCCGCGGCTACTACTACAGCCTCTAAACCTACGCTCCCTTGCCGGCGAAGGCGTCCTTGAATAATGCGTCGTTCTTTCGGACGCCTTCGCTGGCAAGCCGGCTCCTACAAGGGTTGTTTTTGTCAGGTCGGCGCAAAACCATCTTTACCCAAGCTTTACGTACCGCTGACCGCCGCTGACCTTGATCTGCGTAATCTGAACTCATCCGGAACGTACCGGGAATGAGACAAGGAGATTCACCATGCGCAAGACTCTTATCGCTCTGATGTTCGCCACTGCCCTGCCGACCGTTGCCATGGCCATGCCTGAAGGCGCAGGCCCGATGGATGGCCCGATGGACGGTTCGCGCCACGGCGGTCAGATGCACGGCATGCACGGTAAAGGCCCGTACAGCCAACTGGACCTGAGCCGCGAGCAGCGCGAGCAGATCCGCAAGATCATGGGCGAGCAGATGCACGAGCGTAAGCAAGTGGTCGACAAGTACCTGGAAAAACTCTCGCCAGCCGACCAGAAAGCCATGAAAGATGAAATGGCTGCCAACCACAAGAAAGCCGAAGCCGATGTGCGTGCCTTGTTGAAGCCGGATCAACAGAAGAAATTCGACGAGATCCAGAAAAAACAGGCTGAACGTCGCGCGGAATGGGCAGAGTTCAAGGCCTGGAAAGCGCAGCAGGCGCAAAAAGCGCAATAATGTGCTAACCCCCGGCCCAACGGTTAACCACCGTTGGGCCTCATTGCTTTTGATCTACTGTAGGAGCGAGCTTGCTCGCGATGGACGTCAACGATAACGCGCGGCATCAGGTAGCCCGTGTTGTCTAGTCGTTTATCGCGAGCAAGCTCGCTCCTACAGGTCTGTTCGAGGATTTTCTGTGCGCTCATTGTTCTGGCGGGTCCTGGCCAGCTTCTGGCTGGCCATCGCCCTGGTTGCAGGGCTCTCCATTCTGCTCGGGCACATGCTCAATCAGGACGCGTGGATTCTCAGTCGCCATCCGGGCCTCAACACCCTGGCCGAACAATGGACGCAAACCTACGAAACCCAGGGCGAAGACGCAGCCCAGGACATCCTGCAGCAGCGCAAGCGCCAATATCACATCGACGTCCAGGTGCTCAACGAAAGCGGCGACCCGGTGGTGCGCGGCACCTTCCCACGGCGTGCGGCGGCCTTTGAGGCGCGGCAGAACAACGACGACCGCCGCCTGCCATGGCGGCGCCTGACCGATGAGTTCACCAGCGACAAAAGTGGTGACACCTACCTGTTCATCTACCGCATCCCACACCCGGAACTCGACGCCTGGCACCGCGAAAGCCTGCTCTGGCCGTTGAGTGCGCTGGGGATCGCCCTGGTGGTACTGACCCTGTTCAGCCTGCTGGTGACCTTCTCCATCACCCGCCCGCTCAGCCGTTTACGCGGCGCGGTGCATGACCTGGGACAAACCACCTACCAACAGAACAGCCTGGTCAAGCTGGCCAACCGCCGCGACGAATTCGGCGTGCTGGCCAACGACTTCAACCGCATGGGCGCGCGCCTGCAAAGCCTGATCGGCAGTCAACGGCAACTGCTGCGCGATGTGTCTCACGAACTGCGGTCCCCGCTTGCCCGTCTGCGCATTGCCCTGGCATTGGCCGAACGGGCCAGCCCTGAAGAGCGGGAAAAACTCTGGCCGCGGCTCACCCGCGAATGCGACCGCCTCGAAGCCTTGATCAGCGAAATCCTCGTGCTGGCGCGGGTCGATGCCGATAACGCCAGTGCCGAAGAAGTGGATCTCAACGCCCTGCTCACGACCCTGCAAAAAGATGCACAGCTGGGTTCACCCGAACAGCTCGTGCACCTGGAAGCCGAGTCGCAGCTGACCCTCAAGGGTTGGCCGACCATGATCGAGCGCGCCGTGGACAACCTGCTGCGCAACGCCCAGCGCTTCAACCCGGCGGGCGGCCTGCCGATTGAAATGCAGGCCTTGCGCCAGGGGGAGCGGATCGTGGTGACCGTGCGTGACCATGGGCCGGGGGCGGAAGCTGAACATTTGCGCCAGCTGGGCGAGCCCTTCTATCGCGCGCCCGGGCAGACGGCAGCCGGGCACGGCCTGGGACTGGCGATTGCGCGCCGTGCGGCGGAACGCCATGGCGGAAGCCTGATGCTGGCCAATCACCCTGAAGGTGGGTTCATCGCCAGCCTGGAGTTTCCGCTCGTCCCAGGTGCAGTGGTCCAACCCTGAGGCACCCCCCAAACTCTATGAACGGCATAGATCCATTGTGGGAGCGGGCTTGCTCGCGAAGGCGGTATGTCAGATGTAAAAGATGTGCCTGACACTCCGCCTTCGCGAGCAAGCCCGCTCCCACATTTGATCGGTCGTGTCAGGCTTTACTCGGCCAGGCGCTGACGAACTCGGCCAGATCAACCTTCTCCGCCACTCGCGGTTCTTTCAGCGGCGTACCCAGATACAGGAAGGCAATCACCTCTTCCCCTTCAGCAAGACCTAACCCCTTGGCCACATGCGGCGAATAGGCCAGGTCACCGGTGCGCCATACCGCGCCGATACCCTGGGCATAGGCCGCCAGCAAAATCCCGTGGGCCGCACAACCCGCGGCCAGCAACTGTTCGGACTTCGGATATTTGACGTGCTCCTGCACCCGCGCAATCACCACGACCACCAGCGGTGCCCGCAGCGGTCCATTACGCGCCTTGTCGATGGCCGCTTCAGTGACTTCAGCGTCCTGCAGCTTTGCCGCCTCGGCCAGCAACTCGCCCATTTGCTCACGCGCCGCGCCTTCGACCGTCAGGAAGCGCCAAGGCTGCAAGTGGCCGTGATCCGGGGCGCGCATGGCTGCGGCAAACAGCACTTCGCGTTGCGCCTGGGTAGGGGCTGGCTCAATCAAGCGCGGGACGGAAACACGGTTGAGCAAAACGTCGAGAGCCTGCATCGGCCACCTCCAGAAAAAAATGTGCGGCTATTCTAGCTGTAACTACTGAGGCAGTGCGGTTTACATGCCCCGCCCCGCAGGTAGAATGGCGCCCTCCTTACTTCAGCCGAGCGGATTTCATGGCGTTGCCGACCTTACGTCTCATTGGTTTCATCATCGGCATTTTCCTGATAACCCTGGCCATCGCCATGGTCGTGCCCATGGCCACGCTGGTGATCTTCGATCGCACCGGCGACCTGCCGTCGTTCCTCTGGGCCAGCATGATCACCTTTGTCGCCGGCCTCGCCCTGGTCATTCCCGGGCGCCCCGAGCATGTCCATCTGCGACCACGGGACATGTACCTGCTGACCGTCAGCAGCTGGCTGGTGGTGTGTATCTTCGCCGCGCTGCCGTTCCTGCTGACCCAGCACATCAGCTACACCGACTCGTTCTTTGAAAGCATGTCCGGGATCACCGCCACCGGTTCGACGGTGCTCAACCACCTGGACGACATGTCCCCCGGCATCCTGATGTGGCGCTCGCTGCTGCACTGGATCGGCGGCATCGGGTTTATCGGCATGGCGGTGGCGATCCTGCCGCTGCTGCGCATCGGTGGCATGCGGCTGTTCCAGACCGAGTCTTCGGACCGTTCTGAAAAAGTCATGCCCCGTTCGCACATGGTGGCGCGCCTGATCGTGGCGGCCTACGTCGGCATCACCATTTTCGGCAGCCTGGCCTTCTGGTGGGCCGGGATGAGCCCGTTCGATGCGATCAACCATGCGATGTCGGCGATTTCCACCGGGGGGTTCTCGACCTCGGACCAGTCCCTGGCCAAGTGGACGCAACCGGCGGTGCATTGGGTGGCCATCGTCATCATGATTCTCGGCAGCCTGCCGTTCACCCTGTACGTGGCGACCCTGCGCGGTAACCGCCGGGCGCTGATCAAGGACCAGCAGGTCCAGGGCTTGCTCGGCATGTTGCTGGTGACCTGGCTGGTACTTGGCACCTGGTACTGGTGGACCACCCAGCTGCATTGGCTGGAGGCGTTGCGGCATGTGGCGCTGAACGTGACGTCGGTGGTCACCACCACCGGTTTCGCGCTGGGGGACTACAGCCTGTGGGGCAATTTCTCGCTGATGCTGTTCTTCTATCTGGGTTTCGTCGGCGGTTGCTCTGGTTCGACTGCCGGCGGGATCAAGATTTTCCGCTTCCAGGTCGCCTACATCCTGCTCAAGGCCAACCTTAACCAGCTGATCCACCCCCGTGCGGTGATCAAGCAGAAGTACAACGGCCACCGCCTCGATGAAGAGATCGTGCGTTCGATCCTGACCTTTTCGTTCTTCTTCGCCATCACCATCTGCGTGATCGCGTTGTTGCTGTCACTGCTCGGGGTGGACTGGATGACCGCCCTGACCGGCGCCGCCAGCACCGTGTCCGGCGTCGGCCCGGGGCTGGGCGAGACCATCGGCCCGGCAGGCAACTTCGCTTCCCTGCCGGACGCGGCCAAGTGGATTCTCTCGTTCGGTATGCTGCTGGGCCGACTGGAGATCATTACCGTGTTTGTGCTGTGTATACCGGCGTTCTGGCGTCACTGACCGGCGCCGGCGTTTCCATCAGGCGCGCCCGGTACTCGCCGGGCGTGGTGTCGAACCAGCGGCGGAAAGCGCGGAAGAAATTGCTCGGATCAGCGAACCCCAGCAGGTAGGCGATTTCCAGCAGGGTCATGCTCGGTTGCGCCAGGTACTGCTCCGCCAGTTCACGACGGGTGTCGTCGAGCAACGTCTGAAAACTCGTGCCCTCCTCCTGTAGACGCCGTTGCAAGGTGCGTTGCGACAAATGCAGCGTCTGCGCCACGGCATCTCGCTTGGGTTCGCCCTGGGGCAGCAGACGGCACAGCACCTGGCGCGCCTTGTGCGTGACCCGACTCTCGGAAAACCGCGCCAGGTATTCGCCGGCAAACCGGTCATGCAACAGCGCCATGGCCTCGTTGGCCGTCGGCAGCGGTGCTTCCATGTCCGCGCGTTCAAATATCAACGCATCGTAGGGCGCGTTGAACACCAGCGGCGCATGGAAGGCTTGTTTATAGGGTTCGAGATCGGCCGGTTGATCACCCTGCACCAGCACCTTGCGCGGGTGCAGCGTGCGTCCGGTCAACCAGCCGCACAGTGCCAGGGCGCAGGCCAACGAGGCTTCGGCGCTTTGCCGGGTCGGCGGCAAATGGTCGCCATGCACCGTCAGGATCAGCGCATAGCCCTCATCCAGCAGGCGAAAACTCAGGTCGGCGCTTTCGGCGATGATCCGCTGGTAACGCACCAGTCGCCTGAAGCCTTCGGCCAGGGTCTGGCTGGACATCAGGGCGTAACCGGTCACGTGGAACTGTGCCGGTCGCACCACCTTGCCCATGTTCAGGCCAATCGCCGGGTTGCCGGACAGTTCAACCGCCCGTTGCCACAGTCGTGTCATGGAATCTTGCGGGAAGCGCGCATCCGGATCATCCAGTGCCGCGTAGTCGAGCCCCAGTTGATTGAACAGAACCCGGCAATCCAGGCCGTCCATTTCCAGTGCTTTGACAATCCCCATCGCCCAGCTTGCAGAAGTCGTTCGTTCGCTCATGGCGTCTACTGTCTTGGTGAGCCGTCTGTCGCGGCAAATTTTCCGAAGGATACTAAAGTGGCGCCTATTGTCACTGGCTCGCGCCAATGATCACTCTAGACTCAAATAAGCTACCCGCAGAACAAGTTGCAGCCAGAACAATAACCACAGAGATCGCGGTCGTGGAAAACATCAAGCGTTTCAATAGCTTCGCTGAGTTTTATCCGTATTACCTCAGCGAACACAGCAACAGTACCTGCCGACGATTGCACTTCATCGGCACCACGCTGGTTATTTTCATTCTGGCGCTGACCGTCGGTCGTGGCGCCTGGACCTTGTTGTGGGTATTGCCGCTGGCGGGTTACAGCTTCGCCTGGGTTGGCCATTTCTTCTTCGAGAAGAATCGTCCTGCAACCTTTCAGCACCCTTTCTACAGCCTTCTCGGCGATTTCGTCATGTATCGCGACATGATCCTGGGACGCGTGCCGTTCTAGATCAGCAGAGGATTGCCGATGAATGCCAATGCCCGTTTTACCCACATGAAGGATGGTACGCAGGAAGACTGGGCGATCATCGCCGCGGACTTCAGCGCCTACGCTCGCCAATTGCCGATTCGGATCGCGGCGCACCTGAAGCTGCTCGAAGGTGATTTCGGCGGGTTCCCCGTGGACCGCCTGACCCACTCGCTGCAAACCGCCACCCGCGCCTGGCGCGATGGCCGCGATGAAGAGTACGTGGTCTGCGCCCTGCTCCACGACATCGGCGACACCCTGGGTTCCTACAACCACCCGGACATCGCCGCGGCCATCCTCAAGCCGTTTGTCAGCGCCGAGAATCTGTGGATGGTGGAAAAACACGGGATTTTCCAGGGCTACTACTTCTTCCATCACCTGGGCATGGACCGGCATCTGCGCGAGCAATTCTGCGATCACCCGCAGTATCAGGCCACCATCGAATTCTGCGCCAAATACGATGCGGCGGCGTTTGACCCGGCGTATGACACGCTGCCGTTGAGTTTCTTCGAGCCGATGATGGAACGGTTGTTTGCGCAGCCGAAGAACTCGATCTACAAGGCGGCGATGTAGGAGCGAGCTTGCTCCGGGCGGCGTTCCGACGAAAAACCTGAGGTCGCCGCGGGGTGTCTGGTTTCCCGCGTCATCGTTGAATTCCATCGCGAGCAAGCTTGCTCCTACAGCGAAGGCGCCGGACCTGTCTACGCAGGCTCTGCCATTTTAACTGCCTTCAATTGCGCCTCCTGCGCATCGGCCAGCCGATACAACTCGATCGTGCCATCCCAATGCTCGATCAGCGCCGTGCACGACTCCACCCAGTCGCCGCAATTGAGGTAGTCGACCCCACCCACCTTGCGAATCTCGGCATGGTGAATATGGCCGCACACCACGCCGTGCAGTTCGCGCTTGACGCACTCGTGGGCGATGGCTTCTTCAAAATCGCTGATGAAGCTCACCGCGGTTTTCACCTTGTGCTTGAGGTACGCCGACAGCGACCAGTAGCCGTAGCCGTATCGGGCGCGCCAGTGGTTGAGCCAGCGGTTGAGGGTCAGGGTGAATTCGTAGGCCGAGTCGCCGAGAAACGCCAGCCAGCGGTGGTAGCGGGTAATCACATCGAACTGATCGCCGTGGATCACCAGCAAGTGCCGGCCATCGGCGGTCACGTGCACCGCTTCGTCCACCAGCTGGATGTTGCCCAGGATCAGCTTCGAATAGCGGCGCAGGAATTCGTCGTGGTTGCCGGTGACGTAGATCACCTCGGTGCCGCGCTTGCTCATGGTCAACAGGCGGCGGATCACGTTGGTGTGCGCCTGGGGCCAGTACATGCCGCCGCGCAGTTTCCAGCCGTCGATGATGTCACCGACCAGGTAGACCTTGTCCGCGTGATAACCCTTGAGGAACTGCGACAGATGCTCGGCCTGGCAATCGCGGGTGCCCAGGTGCACATCGGAAATCCACAGGGTCCGCACACGTTGCTTACGACTGGGTTTGGCGAGCTCGGCGCTGGTCATGGGCAACCCTCAGGACAAGTTTTGGCAAGCTTGCCGCGTCCGGGTTAATGGCCCATGACAGCGCCGAGTCAGTCCTGTGACAGCGCGCGCAGGTGGTGTCGGTGTAGACTGCGACCTGACGCATCAACCCTGCAACGAGAGCCGAGATGAGACCGATCCTCACCCTGCGCCAGTACACCCACGACCTGATCGTCCACAGCCATGAGCATGCGCAACTGGTGTTCGGGCTGTCGGGTGCGCTGGATTTCGAAGTCGACGGGCATGGCAGCCAGGTGGTCCAGCAAAGCTTCGTGGTGATTCCGGGCGGCTTTCATCATGCCTGCGGCAGCCCCAACGGCAGCCGCTGTCTGGTCCTCGACGTGCCCGGCGATCAATGGCTTGGCCAGTCCCTGGGCGATCATGCCGATGCCAGTCGACGCCTGCTCGACAACGCCGGCCGCTTGTCGCTGGATGCAGGACAGAGCCAATTGGTCGAGTGGCTGGCCAACAGCCCGGTCGATGATCCGGTCATTGCGCAACAGGGCGCGGTGCTGTTGCTGGCGAGCCTCAACAACGCCAGGCCCGACTCGGTCGGCGGCCGGCGCCTGCCCTACGCCGCCCTGAATGCACACATCGACCAATACGCCGCCTACCCGCTGCAAGTCGCCGATCTGGCGCGTGTGGCCGGTCTTTCCAGCGCCCGTTTGCATGCCCGGTTCGTGGCCGAATGCGGGCAGACGCCGATGGACTACATCCGCAGCCGACGCCTGCACAAGGCCGTGGGATTGCTGCGCAATTCGGCGCTGCCCATTGGCGAGATTGCCTGTCGGGTCGGCTACAGCTCCCAGAGTGCCTTTGCCGCTGCGGTGCTGCGCGAGTTCGGTGCATCGCCGGGTAAATTGCGGCGCGAGGCTGGCGACAAATGACGCGAGTCTGGCGACAGACACAGGGTTCGTTTACACGTTCAATGTAGGAGCTGCCGCAGGCTGCGATCTTTTGATCTTGCTTTCAGGATCAAGATCAAAAGATCGCAGCCTGCGGCAGCTCCTACAAGGGTCGGCGGTGTTGTCGGCCACGTTTATCAAGGATTGCCATGACTCCCCGTACCGCCCTGGGCGCCCTGCATATCGGCGCATTGATGTTCGGCCTGACCGGCGTATTCGGCAAACTCGCCGCCGCTTCGCCGGCGATCATCGTCTTCGGCCGGGCGGCGTTCGCGGTGCTGGCGCTGGCGTTCTTTGCGCGCTTTGCCAGCCAAAGCCGTTGGCGAAGACTCGAAGCGGTGGATGTGCGCCGACTGCTGCTCAGCGGCTTGCTGCTGGCCGGGCACTGGGTGAGTTTCTTCATCTCGGTGAAGGTCGCCGGCGTTGCCATCGCGACCCTGGGTTTTGCCAGTTTCCCGGCCTTTACCGTGATCCTTGAAGGGCTGATTTTCCGTGAGCGCATCCGCGCCAATGAAATTCTGCTGGTGGCGCTGGTGAGTGTCGGGCTGGTGCTGGTCACGCCTGCGTTCGATCTGGGCAGTGGCGCCACCACCGGCCTGCTCTGGTCGATCGCCTCGGGCTTGCTGTTTTCCTTGTTGTCGCTGACCAACCGCGCCAGCTCCGCGCGCATCCCGCCGGTGCAGGCGGCGTTGTGCCAGAACGTGGTGGTCGGATTGTGCCTGCTGCCAGCCGCAGCCCCGCACCTGAGTGAAGTGCGCGCCATCGACTGGCTGTGGATCGGCCTGCTCGGGGTGTTCTGCACCGGCGTCGCCCACAGCCTGTTTGTCGCCAGCCTGGCGGTGATCAAGGCACGGACCGCCGCCGTGGTCTTCGCCCTGGAGCCGGTCTACGGGATCACCATCGCCTGGCTGCTGTTCGATGAAAACCCGACCCTGCGCATGCTGCTGGGTGGCGCATTGATCATCGTCGCGATCGTGGTGTCCAGCAGGCTATCGAGTGGTGCGATCAAGAAAACCGTTGCCGCCGAGGCGGTGTCTCACTGAGTGCGATCGTTGTGCCCCAGGTCGCGGTCCGGATCGATCTGGTCGCGGACCCGCTGCTTGAGCACCTTGGCCTCGGGGAAACCGCCGTCAGCCTTGCGCTCCCAGAGCTGCACCTGGTCACAGAAAATGTGAAAGACCCCACCCGTGCCGGGCACCAGGGACACCTTGTCCAGGTCATCGCCAAAGGTGCTGAGCAGCTCCTGGGCGAGCCAGGCCGCACGCAGCAGCCACTGGCATTGGGTGCAATAGGTGATGACGATTTCCGGTTTGCTGGCGGTCATGATCGGCGAAACTCCTGAGGCAGAGGGCGCCACCATGATAACGGTGTTTATTGCCTGTTACCCGGTTCGGCGGGTTCGATTACCCATTCAATCTCAGGCTCGGGCAGCGCTGGCGCTTTCGGCGGCTGCTCGGCGGTAGGAGAAGGGTCCATCGGGCCCAGATCCCAGTTCGTTTCCATCGACAAGTCGTCCAGATTCAGCTGGAACTCATCGAAGGGTAATGGCGGCGATGGCGTCACCAGGGGCAAAAGTACCGGTGCTGCAAGCACAACCGGCGCAAGAGGTTGCAATGGCGATTGGCGGACGGGCACTTCCTGAAGGCTCTGCCCATCGGGCTGCGGGTCTGGTTGCGATGGTTCCAGCGATACCTGGTCCTGCTGTCTTTGCCGACGAACCCGCACCAGCAGTAACGCCAACGCCACCAGCGCCAGCAACCCTCCGATCGCTAGCCAGTTCGACCCAGGCTCCGCCACTGGCGCTGGCGCCACGTCAACCGACGCAACAGGTTCCGTGGGTGCCTGCTTGACCTCGGCCAATCGGGCTTGCAACTCGGCGACCTGCTTTTTCTCAACGGCGATCTGCTCGTCCCGGGCCTGAAGTTTCACGTTGAGTTCATCGACGCTCGCCTGCAACTGTTGGTTGTGCAGGACGCTGGCGGCCAGTTGTTCAGCCAGGGGATCGGCGACAGGCCTTGCCGCCGATTCCGTGCGTGCAGGTAATGGTGCGACTGCCGGCTCGACACTCGGGAATGCTGAAGAGGGACGGTTCACCGCTGGTTCATCACTGATCGGCGCCATGTTTTCTGCACCTGGAGGATCGATCAGCACGGTGTACTCGCGCAACACGCGGCCATTGGGCTGGTCGAGTTGCACCAGAAAATCCAGGTAGGGTTCCTTGACCGGTTTGTTGGAGCTGACCCGGACCAGGCTGCGATTGCCCCGCAGGATGGGTGTGAATGTCAGGTCGTTGAGGAAGGCCATGCGCTCGACGCCGGCGCGGCTGAACTCGTCCGCCGTCGCCAGGCTGACCGACAGCTCGCCCTCAGCCACTGCGGCGGCATCCACCAGGGCGATCTCCGCGCGCAGCGGCTGATTCAGTGCCGAGTGCAGGGTAATTTCACCGAGGCCCAACGCCGGCACCCAGGCCGAATAAGTAACAGCGGCACAGGCCAGCAACAGCCTGGCGCCATACCGTACAACCAATAGCCGACTCTGGAGCATGAACATCCCTTAGGTAAACCAAAAACCAATCTGCACGTGTTCGCACCTGCGGTACGAACACGATATTGCCGACTAGTTCTTATAGTCCGCCCAATGCCCTGGCTCAAAAGCCTGGGCGGGAGGTTGTGTCTCAGGATTTTTCGAGGTTGGCCAGGATGTGCCCGTGAACACGCATGCAGACCTTTACGTCCGCCTCATCGACACCTTCGAAGAGTTCATGACGCAGCTGGGTGGCAATGGTTTCAATTTGTTCGATCAGGGGCAGCGCCGGCGCGCAAAGCACAATTTTTTTCGCCCGACGGTCTTCCACCACCGCCTGGCGTTGCACCAGGCCCTGGCTTTCCAGACTGTCGAGCAGCCGCGCCAGGGTTGGCCCCTCGACGCCGACGCTTTGCGCCAGCTCACGCTGGGTCGGGGCTTGCTCGAAGCGCGCCAGGTGCAGCAGCACCAGCCAGCGGGCCTGGGACAGGCCAAGTCCGGCAAGGCGGCGGTCGAGCTCGGCGCGCCAGCCACGGGACATTTGTGCCAACTGCATGCCAAAACGGTGTTGATCGGTCAACGACATAAAACACTCATGATCAGACTGAAATAAGAGAAATACTAATAATTAGTCAGCTAAGCATGAGCCTTGGCTGGAGGCAAGGCTTGTTCTGTACTGAATCGTTACATCAATGAGGCTGGTCATTCAAAGTTCGAATTCGGACTGCAAAGCCGCCCGAATACAGTACAGGACCCCTTCGGGCACCCTCCCTGCGAACAGTGCGGAAATTTCCGCTACCGGCGGCAGTTCGCCCTCTCCGTCGAGGAACGCGTCCTGGACTTCGCCCATCAAGTCCTCCGGCAAGTCCAGCGCCTGCTCCAGCGACAACTGCTGCTTGCCGATCGCCTCGGCGAGCAGGGTGTAGACGTTCTTTTCCGAGCATTGCAACTGACCGGCGATCTGCAACGGCGTCATGCCGGCACGGGCCAGGGTGATCAGTTCGTGGCGCAGGTCTGCGACAACTTTCGGTGCCTCGACCTGGCCACCGAGGACTTCGAGGAACGCCTCGCCATAACGCTCCAGCTTGCGGGCGCCGACGCCACTGACCCGGGCCATTTGCGCCAGCGAGGTCGGTTGGCTGCGCAGCATTTCCAGCAAGGTCGAGTCGGGGAAAATGACGTACGGCGGTACGCCGTGTTCTTCGGCCAGCTTGCGCCGCAGGGCACGCAGGGCTTCCCACTGTTCGCGCTCTTCGCCCCGCACCAGCTGGCTCGCCTGGCTCTTGCTGCTCTTGGCAGTGGTTTGCGCCTTCAGGTCGCGACGCAGTTCCAGGGTCACTTCGCCTTTGAGCAGCGGACGGCAGGTGTCGCTCAGGCGCAGGCCGCCGTAGCCTTCCAGGTCGATGTCGGCCAGGCCGCGAGCCACCAACTGGCGGAACAGCGAACGCCACTCGCCTTCGGACATCGCCTTGCCGACCCCGTACACCGAAAGGTGCTGGTGCCCGAAGCTGCGCACCTTTTCGTTGTCCTTGCCCAGCAGGACATCCACCAGGTGCCCGACGCCGTAGCGCTGGCCGGTGCGGTAGATCGCCGAAAGGGCCTGACGGGCGGGTTCGGTGGCGTCCCAGGTCTGCACGCCATCGACACAGTTGTCGCAATGACCGCAGGGCTCTGGCATGTCTTCGTCAAAGTAGGCCAGCAGCGTCTGGCGACGGCAGCGGGTTTCCTCGCACAGCGAGAGCATGGCATCGAGCTTGTGTTGCTCCAGACGCTTGTGGCGCTCGTCCCCTTCGGAGTTCTGCAGCATCTGCTTGAGCATCACCACGTCCTGCAGGCCATAGGCCATCCAGGCATCGGCGGGCAGACCGTCACGGCCGCCGCGCCCGGTTTCCTGGTAATAGGCCTCAAGCGACTTCGGCAAGTCGAGGTGCGCGACAAAGCGCACGTTGGGCTTGTCGATGCCCATGCCAAAGGCCACGGTAGCGACCATGATCAGGCCTTCCTCGTTGAGGAAGCGTTTCTGGTTGTGGGCCCGCAGGTCGTTGGGCAGGCCGGCGTGATACGGCAGCGCCGGGAAGCCTTGCTCGCTGAGGAAGGTCGCCACTTCCTCGACTTTCTTGCGCGACAGGCAATAGACGATACCGGCATCGCTGCGACGCTCGGTGAGGAACGCCAGCAACTGCTTGCGCGGCTGCTCCTTGGGCACGATGCGATAAAAAATGTTCGGCCGGTCGAAACTCGACAGGAAGCGCTCGGCATTCTGCAGGTGCAGGCGGGTGACGATCTCTTCCCGGGTTCGCTTGTCGGCGGTGGCGGTCAGGGCGATGCGCGGTACGTCGGGGAACAGTTCCGCCAACTGGCCCAGTTGCAGGTATTCCGGGCGGAAGTCATGGCCCCATTGGGACACGCAGTGGGCTTCGTCAATGGCGAACAGCGAGATGTTCAGCCCTTGCAGGAAGCTCAGCATGCGCGGCTGCACCAGACGCTCGGGCGCGAGGTAGAGCATTTTCACTTCACCACGGCGGATCCGTGCCGCCAGGTCACGCTGTTGCTCGGCACTGAGCGTGGAGTTCAATGCCGCGGCGGCCACACCCAGTTCTTCCAGGGTCGCGACCTGATCGTCCATCAGCGCGATCAGCGGCGAAACCACGACCGCCAGGCCGTCGCGCAGCAGCGCCGGCACCTGGAAGCACAGGGATTTACCCCCACCGGTAGGCATCAGGACCAGGGCATCGCCGCCACTGGCCACGCGCTCAATGATTGCACCCTGGCGGCCACGGAAACTGTCGTAGCCGAAGATGTCCTTGAGGACGCGCTGAGCCTGTTCGAGCATAAAAACTCCAAAAATCACCGAAACATCCCTGCAAGGCTGGTGCAGAACCCGCAACTTTGCACCGACAAATCGTAAGTGCGCATTGCATGTCGCTTCACATTTCAGCCATGACGCCAGCAGGGCATCACAAAACGCGCGAGTATACCCGAGCCCTCCCTCGCGCAGGGCACCGCTGATAAGAGCGGATGAAGATGCCCCCCGACAGGGAATGCTGCATCCAAGAGGGGCAAATATGCCGCGCGGCTGGCCCAAGCGCTCAAGAAGGCCTAGAATTCCCGCATCGAATATTCCCCAAGGTAGCCCTTTAATGTCCTTCGCTGAGCAACTAACCCGCCTGCAAGTCTTCCTCGACGCCGATGAACTGCATGACGAGGCGCTGGACTACGTGGCCGCCCACGGCTACCTCACCGCGCTGTCGATCTGTTCCGAAGACGTTCCCGACCGTGAATGGATCGACGCCCTCTTCGCCGAAGAGCCGCACTACAGCGGCGAAGCCCAACGCGAAGAAATCGAAGCCACGCTGATCGGTCTCAAGGCTCACATCGCCCGCCAGCTGGCCTCCGATGAAGAGTTCGAACTGCCGTGCGACCTCGACCTGGGCGACGATCCGGACGATTCCGAACTGCGCGGCTGGTGCATCGGTTTCATGGAAGGCGTGTTCCTGCGCGAAGAAGCCTGGTTCGAAACCGCCGAAGACGAAGTCAGCGAAATGCTCCTGCCGATCATGGTCGGTTCGGGCCTGTTCGACGAGCAACCGGAGTTCTCCGACATCGCCGCCGACGCCAACCTGATGGACGACATGATCGTGCAGATCCCGGAAGCCCTGACTGCGCTGTACCTGCTGTGCAACGCACCAGACGAAAAACCGGCGATCCTCAAGCCACGCCATCACTAAGGTCCCGCCTATGGACAACCCCATAGGCAACCGCTCCCTGATGTTGCGCTACGTGCTGCTGGCCATCGGCTGGCTGAGCGTGGCGCTGGGGGTGATCGGGATTTTCCTGCCGGTGCTGCCCACCACACCCTTCCTGTTGCTGGCGGCTGCCTGTTTCGCCCGCAGTTCGCCGCGTTTCTATCAGTGGCTGGTCAATCACCCGCGGCTCGGGCCGTGGATTCGTGACTACCTCGAAGGTAATGGCATTCCGCTCAAGGGCAAGGTCTATGCCATTGGCCTGATGTGGGCCAGCATCCTGTTCTCCTGCTACCTGGTGCCGATGCCCTGGGCGCGGGCGTTCATGCTGACCAGTGCGGTGCTGGTGACCCTGTACATCCTCAAGCAGAAAACCCTGCACAAGTCCTGAGATTCCCCCGCCTGCAGGTCGACGCTGACCCGACCACCACCTAGACTTCAGGTCTCTGCACTCGAGCAGCCAGTCATGCCGCGCAGTCCGGGTAGTCCAGGATGGCCAACACTCCGACTTCGGTTTGGCGGATGGCTGCTGCTGGCCAGTTTTCCCCTGGCCGGGCTTGCCAGCGCCTGGCCCGCCTGGGATTTCGCGCAGATTTCGCATACCGCACAAAAGCGCTATGCCAGCCTGGGGCCGACCCAGGGACGTCTCCAACCCTGGAGTGAAATGCTGCAAGGTGAACGCAACCTGCCCGAGCTGGAGCAATTAACTGCGGTCAATCGCTTCTTCAACCAGCAGCTGGATTTCCAGGACGACGCCCGCCTCTGGCGCCAGGCCGATTACTGGGCCACGCCCGTCGAGGCGCTGATCAAGGCCGCGGGCGATTGCGAAGACTATGCCCTGGCGAAATATTTCAGCCTGCGCCAGCTGGGCATTCCCAGCGACAAGCTGCGCATTACCTACGTCAAGGCCCTGAAACAGAACCAGGCGCACATGGTGCTGACCTATTACAGCAGCCCTGGCGCCGAACCGCTGGTGCTCGACAACCTGATCGGCGAAATCCGCCCCGCCTCGCAGCGCAAGGACCTGTTGCCGGTGTATGCCTTCAACGCCGAAGGCCTGTACCTGCCCGGCAAACCTGGCCACCCGCGCAGCGGCGACTCGAAAAAACTGTCGCGCTGGCAAGACGTCCTGAAAAAAATGCAAACCGAAGGATTCGCCGTCGGCGACGGTTAGTCGCCACGCCAAGGAGCGCTCGATGAAACTGCGCAACCAGTTGTTTCTTGCCATCTGCCTGTTCTTGCTGGTGGCGTTCAGCGGCAGTTTTTATGCCAGCCTGGAAAGCTCTCGCGAGCAAACGCTGGGCCAGTTGCGCGCCCATGCCCAGGACGCCGCGACCGCCCTGGGCCTGACCCTGACCACCCAGGTCGACGACCCGGCGATGATGGAGTTGATGGTCAGCTCGATTTTCGACAGCGGCTATTACAGCGACATCCGCGTCACCCACCTGGAGAATCGGCAGGTGCTGGTGCAGCGCAGCGTCCCCGAGCGAATCGACGGCGTGCCCGGCTGGTTCGTCAACCTGGTGAATTTGCGCCCCGAGGGCGGCGATGCATTGATCACCCGTGGCTGGCAACAGGTGGCGCGCGTTGAAGTGTTGAGCAATCCCCAGTTCGCCCTGGCCAAACTCTGGGACAGCACACTGGGAAGCCTCGTCTGGTTGCTGCTCTGCGGGCTGCTCAGTGCAGTGTTCGGTGGCTGGCTGCTGCGTCGGCAATTACGTCCGCTGGACACCATGGTCCGGCAGGCCGACGCCATCAGCAAACGCGAGTTTCTCAGCTTGCCGACGCTGCCGCGCACACCGGAGTTGAAACGCGTGGTGCTGGCGATGAACCAGATGGTCGAGAAGCTCAAGACGCTGTTCGCCGAAGAGGCGGCGCGCAGTGAAAAACTGCTCGGCGAGTCCTACCGGGACAGCCTGACAGGGCTGGCCAACCGGCGATTGCTCGATGAACAACTGGCCGATCAATTGCGGATCTGCGAGCAAAATGGCGACGGTCATCTGCTGATGCTGCAGCTCAACGATTTGGCCGGGCTCAATCAACGCCTTGGCGGGCAACGCACCGATGCGTTGATTGGCGCGGTCGGCGACTTGCTCAAGCGCCTGACTCAGGTACCGCAACGGCGCACCTGGCTGGCAGCGCGCAATCGCGGTGGCGAATTCAGCCTGCTGGCACCGGATCTCGATACCGAGGAGGCAACGCGCCTGGCTGCCGAGCTCAGCGCCACCCTGGAAAACCTGCGCCTCACCGGTGCCAGTGACTGCATGCCCGTCGCCCATCTGGGCGTCGTCGCCTTCCATCCCGGCGACCCGGCGAGCCACGTGCTGCATCAACTTGACCAGGCACTGAACGAAGCCCGGCAACATCCCGAGCGCCCCTGGGCCGTGTTGGGCCACAGCGACAGCGCACCAAAGCAGGCCCAACACCACTGGCACACCTGGCTTGACGCTGCCCTGAACGAAGGCCAGCTGCAGTTGTATTTTCAACCGGTGGTGTTATGCGCCGAGACTCGTCAGGTGCTGCATCACAAGGTCCTCGCACGCCTGCTCGATCCACAGGGCGAAGCGATCGCCGCCGGCCAGTTCTTGCCGTGGATCGAGCGGTTTGGCTGGTCGGCGCGCTTTGACCTGGCGATGCTCGAAGCCACCCTCGAATACCTCGTCATCAACCGGATGCCCCTGGCATTGAGCCTGTCCGGCAGCACCTTGCGCGATCAGGCGCAGGTGCAACTGATCCTCGACATGCTTGAATCCCTGCCGGAACTGGCGCCCTTCCTGACCCTGGAAATCGATGAGCGCCAACTGCCTCCGCCAGACCCGTTGCAACGCTTGAGCCACAGCCTGCTCGCCACCGGTTACCGTATCGGGCTGCAGCATTTTGGCGGCCATTTCAGCCAGATCGGCAACCTCACGCAACTGGGGCTGGCGTACCTTAAAATCGACGGCGCCTACATCCGTGGCATCGATGCCGAGCATGATAAACGGCTGTTCATCGAGGCGGTTTGCCGCACGACCCACAGCATCGACTTACCCTTGATCGCAGAAAAAGTGGAAACCCAGGGGGAGCTGGAAGCGATCCGGGCATTGGGGGTGTTTGGCGTGATGGGGCGCTTGATCGGTGAGCCGCAGCCGATGTGATCTGCGGACGGTCGCAGGCAAAAAAAACCGCTCTCCCCTGTCACAGGAAGAGCGGTTTTTTTATTGCGGTTTTCAGGTCACACGGTATCCACCTTCAATGAATGGTCATTGAGCATGCCGTTGATGATGGTGGCCGCATCCGCTGAGCCAACGACCCCGCCCGCCCCCGGCATGACCCCATAGTGGCTGGCCAGGTTGACGCCGGCCAGGTCGATGGTCTGGTTCGGCGCGGCGCCGGCCATGGCGCTGACGTCGATGCTGGTCACCAGTGACGCGCCGCTGCCGCTGACGGTGAAATGCAGGTAGTCATCCAGTGAAGCCGCGGTGTTGGTCTCTCCTTGCAGCAGTTGCGACAGGTCGAGCTTGTCGGCACCCGGTGTGAAGTCGGTGATGACGTCGTGACCGCTGTTGCCGTTGAGCCACTGGAAGGTGTCGGCGCCACTTCCGCCGGTGAGGGTGTTATTGCCCAATCCACCGATCAGGAAGTCGTCGCCACCCGCGCCGTTGAGCACGTCGTTACCCAGGCCACCGGTGATGATGTTGCTGTTGTGATCGCCGGTGAGCGAGTCATTGAAGTTGGAGCCGGTCAGGTTTTCGATGGCGGTCAGGGTGTCGGTGCCGGCACCGATGGTGTTCTGTGCGCCGCTCTCGCCGAGATTGACCGTGACCCCGGCGGTGGCGTGGGCATAGCTCGCGGTGTCGATGCCCGTACCGCCATCGAGCAGGTCGTTGCCCGGTCCGCTGTAGAGCAAGTCGTTGCCTGCTCCACCGTGCAGCTCGTTGTTGCCGGTGTCGGCGACCAGCGCGTCATCCCCCGCTGTCCCGGTGAGGATGTGGTCAGCCTGGTAGCTGATGCTGTCGCTGCCGCCATGGGGGTCGCTGGCGGAGTAGCTGTGGTCCGGCGCAGTGTCCTTGGCCGCGGAGTAATCGACGGTCATCTTCAACTCGTAGTTTTCAGCGCTGTTTGCGCCTGGGCCCGGACCGTCGGGGATGTTGGTGATGTGGATGTGATAGGTCGCATCCTCCTTCGCCGTAATGGTCTGGCCGTCAGCGATGGGCGTGTAGGCGCCATCGTTGATCGAGTACTCCAGGCTGACCTGACCGGCAGTGAGGTTGTGATCCAGGTTGAGGGTTTCCCCCTGCTTGAGATTGACGGTGATCAGGTCATCGCTGTTGTGACCGTTGACCGCACCCAGCGCTCCGCTGACCACCAGGACCGCGGTCATGGCCGCCGTATTCGCGACGAAGGCGCTGCGGGCGATATCGGCATTGTCGCCGGAGACACTGTAGTTCGGTTTGGTCCCGGTAAAGTCTGCCCCTTTTGCGGGCTCCGAGGCTTTTTCGTGGACGCTCGCACCGCTGTCGTGGGCCGTCACCATGCAGCTGTTGTTCACGTCGATGGTGATCGTGGTGGTGCTTTCGTCACCGTCACCGTCGCGCAGGGTGTAGGTGAACACATCACTCGCACCCGCCCCGCCCACCGAGTTCGGGTAGCTGTGGTACAGCGCGATGCCCGCCGCATCCAGGGTCAGGTAGCCGTAGGTGCCGTTGATCTGGCTGCCCACGCCGCCATGCACCGGGGTCGAGGTGTCGTCGCCAGCGCGCACGCCGACCACACCACCGCCGGCGAACTGGCCGTCGGCCCCCACGTGGTCGTTCCAGATCACGTTGCCACCGATGTAGCCGCCCTCTCCCACGGACGCAATGTCCGGGATTGCGGTCGGCACGTCATCGACAATGTTGACCACGATGGTGCTGGTGGCGATGTTACCCAGGGCGTCAGTGGCCTGGTAGGTGAAGGTTTCGTGCAGGACGTTGGCGCCATCGTTGGCCAGCGGCGTGGTGCTGGCTGGCGAAGTCAGGGTGTAGGTATAGCTGCCATCAGGGTGCAGCAACAATTGGCCGTAGGTGCCGATTGCGTTGCTGACCAGGCTGTAGGTAATGGCGCCGCTGCCCCCATGGACCGCACCCACCAGGGTGCCGCTGGCGATTTCGCCGGTGTTGCATGGCTGCTCCAGGGCATTTTCGTAGACGGTCACGTCCCGGTCGCTGGCCGCGACCAGGCAACTGTTGTGCACGTCGATGGTGACGGTGGTGGTGCTTTCGTCACCGTCGGCATCGCGCAGGGTGTAGGTGAACACATCGCTCGCACCCGGCTCGCTCACCGAGTTCGGGTAGCTGTGGTACACGGCGTTGCCCGCCGCATCCAGGGTCAGGTAACCGTAGGTGCCGTTGATCTGGCTGTTCAGGCCGCCATGCACCGGGGTCGAGATGTCGGAGCCGGCACGCACGCCGACCACGCCACCGCCGGAGCCATCGGAACCGCCGATATCGTTTACCAGCACGTTGCCGGTGACGTTGCCGCCCTCGGCCACCGAGGTTGCATCGGCGCGAGCGGTCGGCAGGTCGTCCACGACCTTGACGTTGATTTCCCCCCGCGCTTCGCTGCCGTCGGCATCGATGGCGATGACTTCGAAGTTCTCGGTGATGCTGTTGGCGCCATCGGCGTTGGGGTGGGTGTCGGTGTAGTTGAGGGTGTAGCTGTAGCTCACGACCCCTGTGGCCGGGTCAAAGCCGGTGATGGTCAGGGTGCTGCCTATCCAGGTGCTGCCCGAGATCGGCAAGCCCTGGACCACGCCACCGCTGATAATCTGGACGCCGGAAATGCTCAGGCTCTGCAGGCCATCCGGGGCGTTGACGGTGAAGGTCCCGTGCTGGGTCAGCGCCGGGGCGTCGGGGTCGCTGCCGTAGGTGAGGTTTTTCTCGTAGACGGTGAGTTCGCCGCCTGCGACGTCCAGGCCGCCGAGGGTCACCCCGTCGTCGTTGTTGTGTACGTTCAGCACCAGGTTGGCGGTGCTGCTGTCGCCGTCGGCGTCGGTCAGGGTGTAGGTGAAGGTCTCGGTGCCGTTGCCGCCGGCGTGCAAGGCCTTGAAGTCAGCGTCGCCGGGAATGAGGGTGTAGGTGTAGGTACCGTTGGCGTTGAGCACCAGGGTGCCGTAGGTGCCGACGAAGGTGCCGGGGGTGATTGGGCCACTGTTGGGGCCGGTCGCTACGCGGTCGGCGCCTTGCACGTCGTTGCCCAGGACGTTGCCTTCGAGGGTGAGTCGGGTTTCCGAGGCGGTGCTGAGATTGTTGTCATCGATCGCTTTGGGCAGGTCATCGGTGATGTTGACGTCCAGAGTGCCGGTGGCGGTGTCGCCGTTGCTATCACCGGCCACCACGGTGAAATGTTCGCTGAGTTGGGTGCCGTCGCCGGTCGAATGGTTTTCGCTGCCGTTGAGGGTGTAGCTGTAACTCACCACGCCCGTGGTCGGGTTGTAGCCGGTGATGGTCAGGGTGCTGCCCAGCGGCGTGGTGATCGATTGCGGAAAACCGTTGGCCACGCCAGCGCTGATCACGCTGATCCCGCCGATGCTCAGGCTGGTCAGGCCGTCAGGTGCCGTGACGGTGAAGGTGCCGCTCTGGGTCAGCGCGTCGGGATTGCTCGCCGAACCTTCGGCCAGGTTGGCTTCCTTGACGGTCAGTTCACCGCCCGCCACCGACAGCCCGTTGAGGCTGACCGGATTGTTCTCGGGCGGGGTGACGACAGGGGGTATGACTTCCGGTGGTGTGACTACCGGCGGCGTGACTTCAGGTGGTGTTACCAAGGGTGGTACTACCACCACAGGCGGTGTAATGACTGGCGGCGTAATCAGCGGTGCAGAGGCGCCATCCTCAGGGTTGCGATCGCCGTCGTGCCGCTCCCGCGGAAACTCCGGAATACCGTTGAACCCGGCGGTTGGGAAACCGATGGTCGGATCGACATGCCCCCCCACTTCCTCAAGCATGACAAAACTGTGGCCCCCGCCCAGTGCGCCCCCAGCAGGTCCGGTCGAACCCGGGCCGGCCGCCGTGGCTTCAGCGGTCTGGGTCGGGTCGTCACCGGCGGCAATGGCTTTTTGCAGTTGCTCGACATCGGTCAACTGCGCCTGGCTAGGGGTCGTCGCTTCAGCGGTATCCACATGGGGCGAAGTTTGCGCCAGCAACTGGTCAGTCATCTGCAGGCTACTGCCACGGCCCAGCGTCAATTCCTGGCCGTTTTGCAGATGCACCGCCACCGCGCCTTCGGCTCCGGTCACCAGTCGATCGCCGGCAAACAACCGGTCCCCCTCGACCAGCACTCGACGGGCGCCGTCACCCGCCACCGCGAAGACCTGACCGACAACCTTGCTGACGATACCGATGAGCGTAGCCATGTGCATTCCCTCCGCTGCCAACGCTTTGTCGGCACCCTGTCTGAATGCGGAGAACATGCACATGGGCTCAAGCAGGTTGCCTGGCGAATTGCCGCCGCTGTTCGCGAACCGGATAACCCCTTTGCAATCAATGGCATTGGGCTACCTGTCGAAAATAACGTCATCCGCCAGCATTGCGTAACAGTCCTGAATCACCTTGGCGACAAAAAACCGTCACCCCAGTCTGCCTCGCATCCCTCCCCTCCAGCACTTCTCCGCTCTTTGTCGATAATTGGACTTGAACTTTCCTCAAGCCGTGATGAGCGCCATAAGGCACATAAATCAAGGGCTTTCGCAGTGAACAATGTGCTGGATTTGGCAGAGTACATAAGTTTTTTTTGGCATAAGTCTTATGAGAAAAACTTCTTAGGTCCGCCTGAAAATGTTCTTAGCTCTCTTGTTACAAGCATGAAACGGTTTGACCTATAAATGTCGTCAAATAATTGGCGACGCATAAAGTACCACTAGGATTCAGGGAGATGGACCATGCGCCTTTTAAACCCCCTCTGCAGCGCGGTTTTGCTGGCAATTGCCTGCAGTTCCCAAGCGCATGCCATGTCACTGACCGAAGCGATCCAGAGCACTATCGCGACCCACCCGGAGCTGGCATCGCGGGTGGACAGCCGTCTGTCGGCTGATGAAGACGTCAAAGTCGCCAAGGGCGGTTTTTATCCATCGGTGGACCTCAATGCCGCGTACGGGCGCGGGTACAGCGACAACACCAACACCCGGGCGCTGGGCAATCACCACACCGAAATCCTCAACTACACCCAGTCGGAACTGCGTCTGCGGCAGATGCTCTTCGACGGGTTCAACACCGCCAACGAAGTCGAGCGCACCAAGGGCGTCGTCAACTCCCGGGCGTATTACGCCCAGGGCACCGCCCAGGACCTGGCCCTGCGCACCACCGAGGTCTACCTCGAAGTGCTCAAGCGCCGCGAGCTGGTGACATTGGCCAAGAACAACCTGCAAGCGCACTTGCGCGTCAACGATCAGATCGGCCTGCGCACCGAGCGCGGGGTCGGCAGCAACGCCGACGCCGACCAGTCCAGCGCCCGTCGAGCCCTGGCGGAAAACAACCTCGACACCGCCGAAGTCGATCTGGCCGACGCCGAGTCGAACTTCGCCGCCGTAGTCGGGCGCCTGCCCGATGAACTCGAAGCACCGCCGTCGATCCGTGGTGAAGTGCCAGCCTCGCTGACCGATGCCCAGCAAAGCATGGTCGACAACAACCCCTACCTGAAATCCGCCCAGGCCGACGTGCAATCGGCCGAGAGCCAGTACGAAGTCGCCAAATCGCCGTTCTACCCACGCTTCGACGCCGAAGCCGCGGTGGGCGCGAACAACAACATCGCCGGCGAAGAAGGCCATGACAACGAATGGCGGGTCGGCGTGGTGATGAACTACAACCTGTTCCGCGGCGGCAGCGACAAGGCGCGCCTGCAGTCCGATGCCCACAAGATCAATCAGGCGATGGACATCCGCAACAACGCCCTGCGCCAGCTCAACGAAAACATCAACCTGGCCTGGAACGCCATGGTCAACGCCAAGAAACAAACACCGACCGCCCGCGAGTACGCCGAGACCAGCCGACGCGTGCGCGTGGCGTATCAGGATCAGTTCGGCCTCGGCCAACGTACCCTGCTCGACCTGCTGGACAGCGAAAACGAGCTGTACAACGCCAACCGCCGCTACACCGAGGTCCGCTACACCGAGGAGTATTCGATGTACCGCGTGCTGGCGAACATGGGCCAGTTGCTGAGCAAGCAACACGTGGTGCTGCCGGCCGACGCCGTCGCCCAGGCGGAAGTGAAAAGCGAAGCTCGCCTGCCTGAACTCAGATGAACACAAGGAGATGTGAACAGGGGGATGTGCAGATACCCATGCCAGATGCCGTAGCGCAACGGGAGCGATCAATGTGACCAGCATGGAAACCGCCAACACCGGTGTCGATCCACGCCTGAGCTTCGATGACCCGCTTCTGGACGGTCTGTTGATCCTCTGCAAACTCCACGGCGCGACGGTCAGTCGCGCCAGCCTCAGTGCCGGGCTCCCAATGGCACACCAACGCCTGAGCCTGGACCTGCTGCCCCGCGCAGCGGCCCGGGCGGGATTGCAGGCACGCCTGCTGCGCCGCGACCTGAAAGACATCAGCGCGCTCAACCTGCCGGTGCTGCTGTTGCTCAACAACGGCCGCACCACCGTGCTGCGCCGCTTTGGCGAGGATGGCCGGGTCCTGGTCCTGCCCAGCGAAGCCGATGGCGGCGAGCAATGGACCACCACACAAGAGCTTGCCGAACACTACAGTGGCCAGGCGCTGTTCGCCCGGCCCCGGCATGAACTCGAAGACCTCCGTTCCCCCCTGGTGCCGCGGGTAGAGGCCTGGTTTCGCGACACGTTGAAGCTGTCGAAATGGCTGTACAGCGACGCGATCCTGGCGAGCTTCCTGATCAACCTGCTGGGCCTGATGGTGCCGCTGTTCGTGATGCAGACCTACGACCGTGTGGTGCCGAACCAGGCCACCTCGACCCTGTGGGTGCTGGCCATCGGCCTGCTGATCGGTACCGGTTTCGAACTGGTGCTGCGGGTGGTGCGCGCGCACTTGCTGGACACCGCCGGCAGGAAGACCGACGTGATTCTCTCGGCGACCCTGTTCGAACGCATCACCGGCATGGCGATGAAGGCCAAGCCTGTGACCATCGGTGGCTTTGCCCAGAGCATTCACGATTTCCAGGGGCTGCGCGAGTTTCTCACCGCCGTGACCCTCACCAGCCTGATCGACCTGCCCTTTGCCCTGCTGATGCTGGTGGTGATCGGCCTGCTGGGCGGCTGGCTGGTGGTGATTCCGGTCCTGGCGTTTCCGATCACGATCATTTTCGCCATGATCATCCAGGCGCGCTTGCGCGACACCGTGCAGAAAAGCCTGAGCCTGGGCGCCGAACGCCAGGCCCTGCTGATCGAGACCCTCGGCGGCCTGGAAACCCTCAAGGCCTGCAGCGCCGAAAGCGAGCGCCAGCACAAATGGGAAAGCACCCACGGCGCCCTCACCCGCCTCGACAGCCATGCGCGCAACCTCTCGGCGCTGGCCACCAACGGCACGCTGTTCATCCAGCAGTTTTCCGGCATGGCGACCATCGTTGCCGGGGTCTACAGCATCATCGCCGGCAACCTCAGCGTCGGCGCGCTGGTGGCGACCTACATGCTCGGCAGCCGGGTACTGGCACCGCTGGGACAGATCGCCGGCTTGATCACGCGCTACCAGCAGGCGCAACTGACCATGAAAAGCACCGACGCGCTGATGTCCCTGCCTCAGGAGCGCGATGCCAATCAAAGGCCGCTGGAACGCACGCAACTGCAAGGCGCCCTGGATGTGGTCGGCGTGACCTTCCACTACAACGGCCAGAATGCCCCGGCGCTGGCCAATGTCAGCTTCAGCGTGAAACCCGGCGAACGGATCGGCATCATCGGTCGCAGCGGCTCGGGCAAAAGCACCCTGGCGCGCCTGGTGATGGGCTTCTACGAACCGGCTCAAGGCCAATTGCTGCTCGATGGCCTGGACCTGCGGCAACTGGACGTCGCGGACCTGCGCCATCAGATCGGCTACGTCGCCCATGACCTGCCGCTGCTGGCCGGCAGCCTGCGCGACAACCTGACCCTGGGGGCGCGCTACATCAGTGACGCGCGCATGCTCGAAGTGGCCGAACTGACCGGCGTCACCGAACTGGCCCGGCAACACCCGCAAGGCTTCGACCGTCCTGTCGGCGAGCGCGGGCAATTGCTCTCCGGTGGCCAACGCCAGGCCGTGTTGCTGGCCCGGGCGTTGCTGCTCGACCCGCCGATCATGCTGCTCGACGAACCCACCAGTGCGATGGACAACAGCAGCGAAGACGCCCTGCGGCAAAAACTCCACACCTGGGTGCAGGGCAAGACCCTGCTGCTGGTGACCCATCGCACCTCGATGCTCAGCCTGGTCGATCGCCTGGTCGTGCTGGACAACGGGCGGATCGTAGCCGACGGCCCGAAAGAAGCGGTCATCGATGCACTGCGCAAGGGCCGTGTCGGCTCTGCGGCCGTCTAGGAGTTGCCTATGTCCGCCTCATCGGATTCTTCGAAAGCACGTGGCTACTTCGACAGCTTCAGCAAGAGTGCCGAAGCCGAGTTCATGCCGGAAACGGCCGGCGCCGCGTTGCAGGACTCCCCACGCTGGTCGCGGATTACCGTGTGGCTGGCCGCCGCGTTGCTGATCAGCGCGTTGGCCTGGGCCAGGTTCGCGGTGCTGCAGGAAGTCACCATGGGCGAGGGCAAGGCGATTCCATCGAGCAAGGTCCAGGTGATCCAGAACCTCGAGGGCGGCATCGTCACCGAGATCTTCGTGCGTGAAGGGCAGATGGTGAACAAGGGCGACACCTTGCTGCGCCTGGATGACACGCGCTACCTGTCGAACAAGGGCGAAAGCGAGGTCGATCGCTACGCACTGACCGCGCAGGTCGAACGCCTGTCGGCCGAAGCCGAAGGCCGGCCCTTCAAGCTGTCGGAAGAAGTGATTGCCAAGGCGCCGCAAGTGGCCGAAGACGAACGCTCGCTGTACGAACAGCGGCAACGTCGACTGGCCAGCGAACAACGCACGCTGACCGAACAACTGCGGCAAAAAACCCAGGAACTGGCGGAGTTTCGCTCCAAAGCCGGGCAATACGGCTCCAGCCTGGCGCTGGTCAACCAGGAAATGGCCATGTCCGAGCCCCTGGTCAAGACCGGCGCCGTGTCGCCGGTGGAGATCCTGCGGCTCAAGCGCAGCGCGGTGGAAATCCGTGGTTCGCTGAACGCCACCACCCTGGCCATTCCCCGGGCGGAATCGGCGATTGCCGAGATCAGGAGCAAGATTGATGAATCCGAACAGACATTCCGCTCGGAGGCGGCCAAAGAGCTGAACGAGAAACGCACCGACCTGTCGAAAATCACAGCCTCGAGCATTGCCATCGACGACCGCGTGACCCGTACCACGGTGCTCTCGCCGGTCAAGGGCATCATCAAGATGCTGAAGGTCAACACCATCGGCGGCGTGGTCCAGCCGGGCAGTGACATGGTGGAAATCGTGCCGCTGGAAGACAACCTGCTGATCGAGGCCAAAGTCCGGCCACAGGACGTGGCGTTCCTGCATCCGGGCCAGAAAGCCATGGTCAAGTTCAGTGCCTATGACTACACCATCTATGGCGGCTTGAGTGCCAAGCTGGAGCTGATCGGCGCCGACACCATCACCGACGACAAGGGCAACAGTTTCTACCTGATCCAGGTGCGCACCGACAAAAACCACTTGGGTGGGGATGTGAAACCGTTGCTGATCATTCCGGGGATGGTGGCGACGGTGGATATCATTACCGGGGAGAAGACGGTGTTGGATTATCTGCTGAAACCGGTGTTGAAAGCGCGGACCGAGGCGATGCGCGAGCGGTAGTCATTCGAAAGTTGTGGTGATGATGTGCCGCCTTCGCGAGCAAGCCCGCTCCCACATTCGACCGAGTTCCTCCAGGAAAAATACGGTCAAATGTGGGGCACATACAACATCATCTGTCGCCATGATTACGCTGAAAAACCTCCTCCCCCATCGCCGCAATCTGCCCCTCGATCAACGCCTCGAACGGTCTGAGCAACGGCGCAAAGCGGGTTGGCGCTTCCAGGGTTTCCAGCGCCTGCACAATCGCCTCCACCGTCGACAACGCCCCAGGCCCCGGGGCCTTGCGCAAGCGATAACGGGACACCCCGCCCTCCGCCAGCGTCACCCTCGGCAACGCTGCCAGCAACGGATTCAGATGCAGCATCTTGCGCGCCTTGCGCCAGGTGCCATCCGGTACCACCAGCAACAGCGGCTCATCGCTGGTGGCACAGGCCTGCATCGGCTGCGCGTCGTCCCCGGGAAACAGCAACCGCGCCCGATAGCCCGGCTGGTTCAACAACGTCGGTAGATCCTCGAACACCTCACCGACGATCAACTCGGCATTCTTCAACCCAAGCGCCGCCAACCGCGCGGTGTTCAGGGCATGGTTCACTTCGCTGGGGTGTTGCAACAGCAACACCCGGGTGCGGCTGTCGAGGCTGGGGATCAGCGGGCACAGGCAATGGCTTTGCGGGCGCAGGCAGCGGGGACATTGAATTCTCGGCATCTTCTTCACGCCTGGTTGAGTTGTGCTTTGAGCAGGTCGCGAAAGGTCTGGATCAGCGGCTCGCGGCTGCGGCCCCGGCGCACGATCATCGAGAACGGCGCCTGGTAACCGAAGGTGGCCGGCAACAGCACGCGCAGGTCGCCCTTGTCGGCCCAGGCCTGGGCGTAGTGTTCCGGCAGGTAACCGATGTAGGCGCCGGACAGCACCAGAATCAGCTGCGCCTCCATACTCTCCACGGTTGCGGCGCTGTGCTTGAAACCATGACGGGCCAGTTCGGCCTGGCTCCAGTAGCCGCGACCGACCATGCGTTGCTGGGTGATGACTTGCTCGGGGATGCGCCGCTCATTGAACAGCGGATGCCGGGTGCTGCAATACAACCAGTGCTGTTCGCGGTACAGCGGCATGTACACCAGGCCGCTCATGCGCGTGGAAAACGCGCCGATGGCCAGGTCCAGGCGGTTGTCCTGCACACCCAATTGCAGTTCATAGGGGCTCATCACCGACAGGTGCAAGTGCACCGCCGGATGTTCCTGGCTGTAGGCGCCGATGGCTTCGGCGAACGGCAGGGCCTTGTCGCTGACCGTGGAGTCGATCACCCCCAGGTTCAGGGTGCCGCGCAATTCGCCCTTGAGCGCGGCGGCATATTGTTCGAAACCTTCAAGCTCGGCTAACAGGCGCAGGGTTTCCTGATGAAAAAGTTCACCCTTGCTGGTCAGGCTGAACCCGCCACGGCCGCGATGGCACAGGACCAGGCCCAGGGCGGCTTCGAGCTGGCTCATGTAGGTACTGATGGCCGACGTCGAGAGGTTGAGCTCTTGCTGGGCGTTGGCGAAGCCCTGATGGCGCACCACGCTGACGAAAATGCGCAAAAGTTTGAGGTCGGGTAAAGCGTTGGCCATGGGGGCTCCGTAACCTGTTCAGGTGAGTCCGCGTTGTCGGATGGGCGGTTGCTGCGCAACCGATCGCCAGCAAGCCGGCTCCTACAGGTTCAGCGATCAGGTCCGACGTAACGCAAATCTGTAGGAGCCGGCTTGCTGGCGATCAGCCCGCCCAGACAACACATCTCTCAAGCCGGGAAGTCTATCGCCGCTCCCGCCATTAGTTTAGAAAAATCTGAACTAAGTATTTGCCCGTAGCGATTCTTCCCGGCCACTACATTTCGCAGAATCGCCGCCACAAGGTTCGCCCGTGCCTTCCGTGAACGGCGAAACCCAATAAATAAAACAACGACGATGAGGCCCTACCCGTGGACAAGATTCTTCACCAACCACTGGGCGGCAACGAAATGCCGCGCTTCGGCGGCATCGCCACCATGATGCGACTCCCCCATGTACCCACCGCTGCAGGTCTGGACGCTGCTTTTGTCGGCGTGCCGCTGGACATCGGTACCTCCCTGCGCCCTGGCACTCGTTTCGGACCTCGCGAAATCCGCGCCGAATCGGTGATGATCCGCCCGTACAACATGGCCACTGGCGCTGCACCGTTCGACTCGCTGTCGGTTGCCGATATCGGCGACGTGGCGATCAACACCTTCAACCTGCTGGATGCCGTGCGGATCATCGAAGAATCCTACGACAACATCCTCGAACACGATGTGATCCCGCTGACCCTGGGCGGCGACCACACCATCACCCTGCCGATCCTGCGTGCCATCCATAAAAAGCACGGCAAGGTCGGCCTGGTGCACATCGACGCCCACGCCGATGTCAACGATCACATGTTCGGCGAGAAAATCGCCCACGGCACCACCTTCCGTCGCGCCGTTGAAGAAGGCCTGATCGACCCGGACCGTGTGGTCCAGATCGGCCTGCGCGCCCAGGGCTACACCGCTGACGACTTCAACTGGAGCCGCAACCAGGGCTTCCGTGTGGTCCAGGCCGAAGAGTGCTGGCACAAATCCCTGGCACCGTTGATGGCCGAAGTACGCGAGAAGGTCGGCGGCGGTCCGGTGTACCTGAGCTTCGACATCGACGGTATCGATCCGGCCTGGGCACCGGGTACCGGCACCCCGGAAATCGGTGGTCTGACGACCATTCAGGCCATCGAGATCGTTCGCGGCTGCCAAGGCCTGGACCTGATCGGTTGCGATCTGGTAGAAGTCTCGCCCGCTTACGACACCACCGGTAACACCTCGCTGCTGGCCGCCAACCTGCTGTACGAAATGCTCTGCGTACTGCCTGGCGTGGTCCATCGCTGAGGATCGGTCATGAACGAACGTGATCAGGTCTTGAAAGCGGCCGCCGACCTGGTGTCCGCCTTCGCCCGTAACGATCGCGAAGCCTACTTCGGCGCGTTCAGTGCCGACGCCAGCTTCGTCTTCTACACCCTCGAACAGCCGCTGCTGTCGCGCGATGCCTACCAGGCGTTGTGGGACAGCTGGCGTGCCGAGGACGGCTTCGAGGTGCTTTCGTGCACCTCGAGCAACGCCTTCGTCAGCCTGCAGGGTGACGTGGCGATTTTCATCCATGACGTGGCCACCGAGCTGCGCATGCAAGGGGAGCAACACTTCAGCCAGGAGCGCGAGACGATTGTTTTCAAGAAACAAGCGTCTGGCCAAGAACAACAAGGCCTATGGCTGGCCTGCCACGAACATTTGTCCGCGATGCCGGAAGGGCTGCCAACCCCTTAGCCAAACAGGTGACGCTCACACACGATGAGCGCGCCTTTATGATCGGAGCAGATCATGAATAACAACAACAACGACCAAAGCCTTACGCAGATTGAAACCCACGGGGTCGAACAGATCCCGGACAAGGAACGCACCGCCGGCCCCACGGACCTGTTCCGGATGATCTTCGGGGGTTCCAACACCTTTGCCACCGCCGTGCTCGGCAGCTTCCCGGTACTGTTCGGCCTGTCTTTCCAGGCGGGCGTGCTGGCGATCGTGCTGGGCGTGTTGCTGGGTTCGATGATCCTCGCGCCGATGGGCCTGTTCGGTCCGATCAACGGCACCAACAACGCCGTGTCTTCCGGTGCACACTTCGGCGTGCACGGGCGGATCGTCGGTTCGTTCCTGTCGTTGTTGACCGCCATCGCCTTCTTCTCGCTGTCGGTGTGGAGTTCGGGGGATGCGCTGATCGGTGGCGCCAAACGCCTGATCGGCCTGCCGGAAACCGACCTGACCCTGGGCCTGGCCTACGGTCTGTTCGCGATCCTGGTGCTGACCGTGTGCATCTACGGCTTTCGTTTCCTGCTGTGGGTCAACAAGATCGCGGTGTGGAGCGCCAGCCTGCTGTTCCTGCTGGGCGTCTTCGCGTTTGCAGGGCCTTTTGATGTGAACTACGCCGGCACTGTGAACATGGGGCAACCGGGTTTCTGGGCGGCCTTCATCGGCGCTGCGCTGGTGGCCATGAGCAACCCGATCTCGTTCGGTGCGTTCCTCGGCGACTGGTCGCGTTATATTCCGCGTGAAACCTCCAAGCGCCGGATCATGGCCGCTGTGGTGATTTCGCAAATCGCGACCTTCATCCCGTTCCTGTTCGGCCTGACCACCGCCACCATCGTAGCGATCAAGGCACCGGACTACATCGCGGCCAACAACTATGTCGGTGGCCTGCTGGCGGTTTCGCCGAGCTGGTTTTTCCTGCCGGTGTGCCTGATTGCGGTGATCGGCGGCATGTCCACCGGCACCACCTCGCTCTATGGCACCGGGCTGGACATGTCCAGCGTGTTTCCACGGGTGCTGTCGCGGGTCAAGGCGACGTTGCTGATCGGGGTGATGTCGATTGCCTTCATCTTCATCGGACGCTTCGCGGCGAACCTGGTGCAGAGCGTGTCGACCTTCGCCGTGCTGATCATCACCTGCACCACCCCATGGATGGTGATCATGATCATCGGCCTGTTGGTGCGTCGCGGCTTCTACTGCCCGGATGACCTGCAAGTGTTCACCCGCGGCGAGAAAGGTGGCCGCTACTGGTTCACCCACGGCTGGAACTGGCGTGGCCTGGGCGCCTGGATCCCGAGCGCGGCCGTCGGCTTGTGCTTCGTGAACCTGCCGGGGCAGTTCGTCGGACCACTGGGCGAATTGGCCGGCGGCATCGACGTCAGCCTGCCGGTCACCCTGGGCCTGGCTTCGCTAGTGTACCTGGCGCTGCTGAGCCTGTTCCCGGAACCCCGCGCGGTGTTCGGCCCGAATGATCCACGCAGCAAGAGCACGGACCCGCTCGTTAAACCGGCGATGCGACAGGTCGCCTGAGTAAACGCATTACCCCTGTGGGAGCGGGCTTGCTCGCGAAAGCGATCGGTCAGTCACATTAATTTTGAATGTGCCGCCGCCTTCGCGAGCAAACCCGCTCCCACAGGGGATTGATTTTCAGCCTCACATAAAAAAGACAATCGGAGACACGCCATCATGGCTTTGGATTTATTCGTCGTACTCATCTACGCCGCTGCGATGCTGATACTCGGCTATTACGGCATGCGCAAGGCCAAGACCAACGAAGACTTTTTGGTCGCCGGTCGCAACCTCGGTCCGAGCCTGTACATGGGCACCATGGCCGCCACCGTCCTGGGCGGTGCGTCCACCGTGGGCACCGTGCGCCTGGGCTACGTGCATGGCATCTCCGGTTTCTGGCTGTGCGCGGCCCTGGGTTGCGGGATCGTGGCGCTGAACCTGTTCCTCGCCAAGCCATTGCTCAAGCTGAAGATCTACACCGTTACCCAGGTCCTGGAAAAACGCTACAACCCGATGGCCCGCTCCGCGAGCGCGGTGATCATGCTGGCGTACGCGCTGATGATCGGCGTGACCTCGATCCTGGCCATCGGCACCGTGCTGCAAGTGCTGTTCGGCCTGCCATTCTGGGTCTCGGTACTGCTCGGCGGTGGCGTCGTGGTGATCTATTCGGCCATTGGCGGCATGTGGTCGCTGACCCTGACCGACATCGTCCAGTTCGTCATCAAGACCGTCGGCCTGATGTTCATCCTGCTGCCAATCTGCATGTACCGTGTAGGTGGTTGGGATGAGCTGGTGTTGAAACTGCCGGCGGCAAGCTTCAGCTTCACCACCATCGGCTGGGACACCATCATCACCTACTTCATGATCTACTTCTTCGGCATCCTGATCGGTCAGGACATCTGGCAACGGGTGTTCACCGTCAAGACCGCCAAAGTCGCCCAGGTTGCCGGTACCGCTGCCGGTATCTATTGCATCATCTACGGCCTGGCCTGTGCCCTGATCGGCATGGCCGCTCACGTACTGATCCCGGACCTGGACAACGTCAACAACGCTTTCGCCGCCATCGTGAAGCTGTCCCTGCCGGACGGTATCCGTGGCCTGGTGATCGCTGCAGCACTGGCTGCCATGATGTCCACCGCCAGCGCCGGCCTGCTCGCCGCCGCCACCACCCTGACCGAAGACCTGCTGCCAAAACTGCGCGGCGGTAAACAGTCGAGCCTGGGCCTGAACCGCCTGGTCACCATGCTCACCGGCATTGTGGTGCTGGGTATCGCCCTGGTGGTGAACGACGTGATCAGCGCCCTGACCCTGGCCTACAACCTGTTGGTGGGCGGCATGCTGGTGCCGCTGATCGGTGCGATCTTCTGGAAACGCGCCACCACCGCCGGCGCCATCGCCAGCATGGGCCTGGGCTTCGCCACCGCGCTGGTGTTCATGTTCAAGGACGGCCTGGATGCCAACACGCCGATCTACTACAGCCTCGGCGTAGGCCTGGTGAGCTTCGTGGTGGTCAGCCTGCTGTCTCGTCGCCCGATGACACTGGCCAGCGCCGCCTAAGCTGAATATAACGACTTGATGCTTTCTTCGACGAGTGTGGCGTCGGTTGCCACACTCGTTTTTTTTCGCCTGAAGGAAACTGCCCCATGAAGATCGTCAGCCGCGATCAGTGGTTCGAAGTCAAACAGCTCAGTGACGGCATCCGCCTGATTCACGAACCCTGGATTCGCCCCTTCTATCGCTGCAACCTCTGGCACATCCAAGGCCGCGACAAAGACCTGCTGCTCGACAGCGGCTCGGGACTGGTCAGCCTGCGCGAACAGCTGCCGTGGATCACCGAGCGGCCGCTGGTGGCGGTGGCCAGTCACTGCCATTTCGACCACATCGCCGGGCACCACGAATTCGCCGAGCGCCTGGTGCATCCAGCGGAGGCGGACATCCTGGCCGCACCGGACGGCGAAAATGACTTGAGCAAGGCTTTCGTCGGCGACGACATGTTCGAAGCGCACCCCGATTGCCCATTGTGCTACGCCGAATATCGGGTCAAGGCCGCACCGGCCACCGGGACCATCGAGGAAGGCGATTTACTGGACCTGGGTAACCGGATGCTGCAAGTGCTGCACACGCCGGGGCACTCGCCGGGCGGCATCAGCCTGTACGAAGCGGCCACCGAGACCCTGTTCAGCGGTGACATCATCTACGACGGGCCGTTGATCGAAGACGCCTACCACTCCAACCTCGATGACTACGCACACAGTCTGCAGCGCTTGCGCGCCCTGCCGATCCGTACGGTGCATGGCGGGCATTTCGGCAGTTTTTCCGGGGAGCACCTGCGCCACATGATTGACCAGTGGCAACGCTCGCACGCCTGAAGTCGTTGGGGTTGGACAAAGCGGATACCGAAGACCTGATCTTCCATCTGGAAGACGAACTCGGCTTGACGGCGTTCACCGTCGAGGAAGACCGGATGCTCAAGACCGCCAGGACGGCGAACGACTTGAGCCGGTTCTTGATGGAGATCGGACGGCGTTGACCTGGCCGATCTCCCTGGAAGCACTCATTGCTTATCGAGCAGCAGCCTTTGGCTGCTGCTGCAAAACGGCGTCGCGTTTACCGGCGACGCTGCTGGCGACGGCGTTGTTCGTCGTCGGTACGAATAGGCACAGGTTGCAGAGGCGGTTCAATCAAACCGAGCGCAACACCCAGGTCGTGCAGCCAGTTTTGGATTTTCTCTTTCATGATGCCCCCTTCAGGGTAGTGCCGGGCGACCGGAATTCTGTAGTCGCTTCGCACTGATAATAGTCCGAAGTGCCGAGCAATGCTCGCCAAACATAGCAACGATCTGTTACTGAATGGATCACAATCCGACGACAAGCGTTCAGCCAGGCGCGTTGCAGATGACGACCGGCATACTCAAGACTGCCCGAGCGCCCTGCGCAAACGGCGACGCACCCACTGTTCGGCGCTGACAAAGGTTATCCCCAGCAGCACCAGCACGGCACCGATGACGAAATTGAGGCTCAGTGCCTCCCCCAGCAGGACAACCCCGAACGTCACGCCGAACAAGGGCGTCATGAAGGAAAACACCGCCAGGTTGGCCGCCAGGTAACGACGCAGCAGCCAGAACCAGACCAGGTAGCTGAAGAACGACACCACGATGCCCTGGAACAGCACGCTGGCCACCGCCACGCGGGTCAGGCTGACGTGGGTGATCTGGCCACTCAGCAGCGCAATCAGCAACAGGCCGACGAAACCGACGATCAGTTGGTAAAACAGGGTCAGGGTCACCGGCGCCTCAGAAAGGCGCGATGCACGCACCACCACGGTGGTCGCCCCCCAGCAAGCTCCTGCCAGGACGCCCAGCGCATCGCCGAGCAACATGCGGCGATCGAGGTTATCCCAGGACACTCCACCGGCGAAGGCAATGCCGATCCCGACGAAGGCGAGGAAAATGCCCAGCCATTGCACGGGGCGCAAGCGCTCGCTGGGCAACAACCAGTGCACGCCCAGCGCGGTGAAAATCGGTGCGGTATAGAGGAACACCGACATGTGCGCCGCCGTGGTCAGCTGCAGGCCTTCGGAAATGAACAGGAACTCCAGGCCAAACAGGGCCCCGGCCAACAGCCCGCCGCGCCAGGTGGCGCCCACCTGATCCCAGCCGCCCTTCCAGCAGATCAACAACCCCACAAGCAGCGCGGACAGGCCCGAACGCCCGGCTGCCTGCATGACCGGCGCAATATCGGGCGCCGCCCATTTGATCATCACCTGCTGAATGCCCCAGACCAGGCACAAGCCCACCATCACTTGCAGGGCAAATCCATCGGCGCTGCGCCGGGTGGCGCTCATCGTTCTACCTCGGCAACACGGAACATGGGACGGTCAGCTCAGTTCAATACGATCGGCATGAATGACAATCTGGCCGTTCTTGTACAACGCACCAATGGCCTTCTTGAAGTTGCCCTTGCTGACGCCGAACATGCTGCTGATCAGGGTCGGATCGCTCTTGTCGCTGACGGCCAGGCTACCGTTGTTCTCGCGCAACTTGGCGAGGATCTTCGAGTTCAGGCTGCTGGCCGCTTCGACGCCCACCGGTTGCAGGCTCAGGCTGATCTTGCCGTCGCTGCGAACTTCCTTGATGAAGCCCTTCTCTTCTTTGCCGGCGCGCATGAACTTGAAGATTTCGTTCTTGTGAATCAGGCCCCAGTGCTTGTTGTTGATGATCGCCTTGAAGCCCATGTCGGTCGCTTCGGCCACCAGCAGGTCAACTTCCTGCCCCGGGGTGTAGTTGGCGGGCGTCTTGTCCAGGTACCGGTCCAGACGCGCCGTCGCGGTAATGCGGCGGGTGTGCTTGTCGAGGTAGACATGCACCACGGCGTATTCACCGGCCTGCATCTGGCGCTTTTCTTCCGAATACGGCAGCAACAGGTCTTTGGGCAGCCCCCAATCCAGGAACACGCCAATGCTGTTGACTTCAACAACTTTCAAGCTGGCGAATTCACCGACTTGAACTTTCGGCTTTTCAGTAGTTGCGATAAGTTTGTCATCGCTATCCAGATAAACAAAAACGTTGAGCCAGTCTTCATCTTCGCTGGGAATATCCTTTGGAATATAACGATTCGGCAACAGGATTTCGCCATCCGCGCCACCGTCCAGATATAAACCGAAGTTAGTGTGTTTAACTACTTGCAAACTGTTGTAACGCCCGACTAAAGCCATGTCCAATACCCTCATTGCGTGGCGCCATTCTACCCGGTTTTAGCGGTCAGGTTCGGCGGTCAGCCCGGTGGAGCCAGAAATTCCCCGCAAAGCCTTAATTTTTCTCGGTTTTGCCCTGCTCGACCGGCCGCTCGTCTGACTGATCCGTCAGTTTCCCTGCCGCCCACGCTGGATGGAACGTTGCTTTCCAAGCCAGGTTCTTAGTTAAAACAGCGGCTTAGGGCAATATCGCAAATAACAACTTGCATTTTGTCGCACCACCACCCAATGTCCTCCAGCGGATATTTACCAAGCAAATAGGCAGTCAATCCTGTACGATGCCTGGCCAAGTTAATTTTCTACAGGTTAATGGCCGCCATGCGTGTAAAAGCATCCAACAGCAAAGCAAAGCCAGCTCCAGCCGTCGAAACCAGCGAGTCGATCAACAGCCAGATCGCTGCGTTTCTCAAATCCGGTGGTGAAATCCAGCAAATTGCCAAAGGTGTCAGCGGCCAGACATTCGGCCCGTCCAAGCAGATCACGCTCGGCAAGAAGTAATACCCTGCGCTGCACCTGGTCCCTAAGCGCTTTGAGCTTCGAAGCGCTTGGACTGGAACCCCGCTACACCCCCGCTGCAAAACCTCCAATCTTGTAGAAATCGACGAACGGGCCACGCTGCCTGTCATTCGTCGGTATCCTTGCACGCGTCTGGATCAAGCGTTTCAGCAGGCCCAAGCTTGCGCTCGCTGTTCATGGAGTGACGCATGCGCATACCTTCTTGTTTATCCTTGCTGCTTGCCGGCCTGCTGGCGTGTCCGGCGGTGCATGGGCAAATCTTTCAGCGCGAGCTGGGGGATTTCGACCTCAAGCTCGGAACCAGCCCCAGCCGCAGCATGGCCCAGGGCCTCGTCAAGCCATCGGCCGTCGGCTCGTTTCATGGCGGCCTGGACCTGACCCATGACAGCGGCTTCTACTTTGGCCAATGGTCGCCGAGCATGGGCATCAGCCCGGGAAAAAACCTCGAGATCGACTCTTACGCCGGCTTCAAGCAACCCTTCGACCAGGTCCTTGGCTACGAAGTGGGCGTCATCCATTACAGCTACCCCGAAGTCGATACCCTCGACAGCCAGGAAGTGTTCGGTGGCCTGACCCTGCTGGGCAGCCGATTCGGTGCAGCATTGAGCAACGACCCGGACAAACAGAACAGCACCCTGTTTGCCGACCTGCGCGGCAACCAGCCGTTCGGCATCGGGGTGAGCATGAAATACACCACCCATCAGCTGAACACGCCGGTCGCGGTAGACGGCGGTTACGTCGGCAGCTTCACCGACTGGTCGGTCAAACTGTCCCGACCGTTCATGGGCATCGACCTCGACCTGATCTACAGCGACTCCAGCCTCAGCGGCAGCTATTGTTCAGCTTATACCGGGCAAAATAGCCAGTGCGACGCGCTTCTCACCCTCAAGGCCGAACGCGCGTTCTACTGACGGGCTGAACTGCCGGGTTGATTCTGCGTTCAGATGAAAAACAGTTGCAGAAGCCAGGCTTTCGCAAGGATTCGCCCATGTCTTGCTGGATCAAAAACATCGCCTTTGTGCTCATGTTCACCCTTGCCCTCGGCGCGTGCAGCCGCATGGGCCTGGCCTATCGCAACCTCGACGTGATCATTCCCTGGACGCTCAGCGACTACCTGGACATGAACGGTGAGCAAAAGAACTGGCTGAGCGAACGCCTGAAGGAACACCTGGATTGGCATTGCACCACGCAAATGCCGGGGTATCTCAACTGGCTGGACCGCTTGCAGTCAATGATCGAGACCAATCAGGTGACCGATGCCGCGCTGCAGGCACGCACCGCGGAAGCCGAAGCGGCGATTGCAGAGACGGCCCGGGAAATCACACCATCGGCCATCGAATTGCTGCAGGGCCTGGATGACAATCAGGTCGCGGAAATGAACGAGGCCTTCGCCAAGGACCAGCGCAAGCGCCAGGAGCAATACCTGAAACCGTCGTTGGAGCAGCAGATCAAGCAGCGTGGCGCGCGCATGGAAAAACGCCTGAATGAATGGCTCGGACCGCTCAACGCCTCTCAACACCAGCGGGTCATGGCCTGGTCGAATGCCTTGGGCGACCAGAATACGCAATGGATCGCCAACCGCATCCACTGGCAGAAACAATTCAGTGCCGCCGTGGCGCAGCGCCATACCGCACAATTCCCACAGCGGATCGAGACGCTTCTGGTCAATCGCGAGAGCTTGTGGACACCGGCTTACCGCGAGGCTTTTGCCAAGACCGAAGCCCAGGCGCGGGCGCTGTTTGTGGATTTGATGGCGGAAAGTACGCCGCAACAACGTCAACGCTTGCTGACGAAAATCGAGGGCGTGAGGAAGGATTTCAGTGATTTGAAGTGCCTGAAAGCGGCTAAGCAGGGTTGAAAGATCAAAAGATCGCAGCCTGCGGCAGCTCCTACAGAATCACTCGATCCATGTAGAGCTGCCGCAGGCTGCGATCTTTTTATTCAGGCAATCTGCGCCTTCGAAGCCACTTCATCGAACGTCAGTTCGTCCAGCGCATCTTCCTGATCATCGAGAACCTGCCGCGGATGGTCATTGCCCGGAATACTGCTGTCGATCAGGCTCAACAACCTCGAACCCCGGATCGTCAGAATGTAATTCGAACCGGTGCCACCCTGCTCTTCCGGCCGAGGTTCGATATAACCTCGCTCCAGCAGCAGCTTTTCGTACTCGCCGGCCACTGCCTTCAAGTGATCCAGGTTTTCCGTCTGCTCGCCTTCCGATGCTTTCTCTGCGGCGTACTGCTCGGCGTAGGGCCGTGGCGTGAAGCTGCTCGCACCGTTCTGGACTTCGTGCAGCAAGCGTTCAATCAAATCCCAGTTATAAGTCGTCATCCCGTTTCAACCTCCGGTACCCGTGAGAGAGGGCCTTCATAGGTTGTGACACGAGTGCGGGGTAGCCGTTCAGCCCACCTTTTTAGCGCTACCGACCGGCGGCATGTCGAATTACCGGCAAGTCAAACGACTAGGCTGTGTAAGTCACCTCCCCGCCTCACGCAGGAGAAAGCCCGATGAACATTCAGAATCACCCGGTCGTGTCCCGGGAAGACTGGCTCGCCGCCCGCAAGCAACATCTGGCCCACGAAAAGGCCTTCACCAGGGAACGCGACAGACTCAGCGCCGAGCGCCGCGCCCTGCCCTGGGTAAAAATCGACAAGGACTACCACTTCCAGGGCCCCGACGGCGAACTGAAACTCGCCGACCTGTTTGGTGGCCGCAGCCAGTTGGTCATTTACCATTTCATGTTCGCTGAAGGCTGGGATGAGGGCTGCCCGGGTTGCTCGTTCCTGTCCGATCACATCGACGGCGCCAACCAGCACCTGGCGCACCACGACGTCGCGGTGGTGGCGGTCTCCCATGCACCGTTCGCCGAGTTCCAGGCGTTCAAACGGCGCATGGGCTGGACATTCGACTGGGTGTCGTCCGAAGGCTGCGATTTCAATTATGACTTCGGTGTGACGGCTCGCCCCCAAGACGTCGCCGCCGGCAAGGCCACCTACAACTACGAAAAAACCGATGGCAGCGAAGAAGAACTTCCCGGTCTCAGCGTGTTTTATCGAAATGAGGCCGGCGAGATTTTCCATACTTACTCGACGTATGCACGGGGCCTGGATCTGCTGGTCGGTACCTACAACTACCTGGACCTGACGCCCAAGGGGCGCAATGAAGACGAAATCATGGATTGGGTGCGGCACCATGACCGGTATGAGGATCAGGCGCCCAAGAGCTGCTGCCATGGCGGATGAGGGTGAACTTTTTCCCTGTTCCAGCCCTCAACCGGTTAACCCGCCTTAACCGGAACTGAGGCCCGACAGATGAAGATCCTGCTGAAACTCACCCTCGCCACCACCCTCGCCTGCGCCCTGCCCGTCTGGGCCTGCACACCCGAGGAGGCCACCCTCAAGCGCGAGCAGCTGGCCAAGGAAGTCACCAGGCTCACCGAACAGAACCCGGCCAAGGCCAAGGAAATCAACGACGAGCTGCAGAAGATGGACCTTGGAACGGCCTCCAAGGATTTGCCGGACAAGTGCCAGTTGATTGATCAGCGATTGAAGGAGCTCGGGACGGCAGAGAAGAAAGCCGAGAGCTAAAAAGACAAGATCAAAAGATCGCAGCCTTCGGCAGCTCCTACAGGTGGTCCAGTGTAGGAGCTGCCGCAGGCTGCGATCTTTTGATTTTTACGGGGCCTTATTCAGCGGCCGGCGCTTCCGGCTTGCGGCGCTTGAGCGGGGCCATGCCGTCCTTGCTCACCAGAGAGTCGCTCTTCGGGCGGTTGACGCTCTTGCGTTTGGTCGGGGTCTTGGCGGCGACTTTTTTCTTGTCGCCCTTGGCGTCGGTCTTTTTCTTCTTCACGCCAACGGCCTTGCCGGAGGCCTTGACCTTTTTCGGCCCGCCGTAGGTGCCTTTGACTTCCTTGATGGTGCGGCGCTCGAAGCTCTGCTTGAGGTAGCGCTCGATGCTCGACATCAGGTTCCAGTCGCCGTGGCAGATCAGCGAGATGGCCAGGCCATCGTTGCCGGCACGACCGGTACGGCCAATGCGGTGCACGTATTCGTCGCCACTGCGCGGCATGTCGAAGTTGATCACCAGGTCCAGGCCGTCCACGTCCAGGCCGCGAGCGGCGACGTCGGTAGCGACCAGGATTTTTACCCCGCCCTGCTTCAGACGGTCGATCGCCAGCTTGCGATCCTTCTGGTCTTTCTCGCCGTGCAGCACGAACGCCTTGTATTCCTGGGCCACCAGGCGACCGTAGATGCGATCGGCCATGGCCCGGGTGTTGGTGAAGACGATGGCCTTCTGGTAGGTCTCGTTGGCCAGCAGCCAGTTGACGATCTGTTCTTTGTGCTGGTTGTGGTCAGCGGTGATGATTTGCTGGCGGGTGGTTTCGTTCAGCTGGCTGACCGCGTTGAGCTGCAGGTGCTCAGGGTTGTTCAGGACCTTGGCGATCATCTCGCGCAGGCCGGAACCGCCCGTGGTGGCGGAGAACAGCATGGTCTGCTGGCGGTTGGTGCACTCGTCCACCAGGCGCTGTACGTCTTCGGCGAAACCCATGTCGAGCATGCGGTCGGCTTCATCGAGCACCAGCACTTCGACTTCCTTGAGGTCGAGGTTGCCGGCATTCAGTTGCTCGATCATCCGGCCAGGGGTACCGATCAGGATGTCCGGCACCTTGCGCAGCATGGCGGCCTGGACCTTGAAGTCTTCGCCGCCGGTGATCAGGCCGGACTTGATGAAGGTGAACTGCGCGAAGCGTTCAACTTCCTTCAGGGTTTGCTGGGCCAGCTCGCGGGTCGGCAGCAGGATCAGGGTCTTGATGCTGACGCGGATCTTGGCCGGGCCGATCAAGCGGTTGAGGATCGGCAAAACGAATGCAGCGGTCTTGCCGCTACCGGTTTGCGCTGTCACCCGCAGGTCACGACCTTGGAGCGCCAGCGGAATAGCCGCTGCTTGCACAGGCGTTGGCTCGACAAATTTCAGCTCGGCCACGGCTTTGAGCAGGCGTTCGTGCAAGGCGAATTCGGAAAACACGGGTGCTACCTCGAAGAAATGCAAAAAAACAGCTGCATAGGGTACCGGTTTCGAGCGCTCAGGCCGAGTTTCTTTATACAAATGGCGGTAAACAGTGGTTTTTTTGTTGCTCGAATTGTCACCGACGGTAATACAAAGCGTCTTAAATGCTCTAATCGCCCATCGTGTCCCACAGAAGAATCGTTTTTTGCCCATGGATATCAAACAGCTCTGGCTCAATGCCCAAGACCTCTGGGGTGCCCTCGACCAGCATCCGATCGTGCACGCCGCCCTGGCACTCGTGGTGTTATTGCTCATTGCGCTGGCCCTCGGACGAGTGGCGCGCTACCTGATCCTGCACGCCAGCAAAATTCTTGGCCGTCAGCCGGCGCTGCACTGGATCAACGACTTGCGGCACAACAAGGTGTTCCAGCGTCTGGCGCAGATAATTCCGTCGCTGGTGATCCAGTTCGGCCTGCACCTGGTGCCGGAGCTGGGCAAAACCGCGATGTTGTTCCTCGGCAACGTGGCGCTGGCGTTCACCATCCTGTTCCTGCTGCTGTCCGTCTCGGCCTTGCTGAATGCCCTGCTGGACATCTACGCCCGCACCGAGCACGCCCGCACCCGCTCGATCAAGGGCTACGTGCAACTGGCGAAAATGGTCTTGTACGTATTCGGCGCGATCATCATCGTCGCCACCTTGATCGACCGTTCGCCGCTGTTGCTGCTGTCGGGCCTGGGAGCGATGTCGGCGGTGATCCTCTTGGTCTACAAGGACACCCTGCTGTCGTTCGTCGCCAGCGTGCAGCTGACCAGCAACGACATGCTGCGGGTCGGCGACTGGATCGAGATGCCCCAGGTCGGTGCCGACGGCGACGTGGTGGACATCACCCTGCACACGGTCAAGGTGCAGAATTTCGACAAGACCATTGTCTCGATCCCGACCTGGCGCCTGATGTCCGAGTCCTTCAAGAACTGGCGCGGCATGCAGCAGTCCGGTGGCCGGCGGATCAAGCGCAGCCTGTTCATCGACGCCAGTGGCGTGCGGTTCATCCGCGATGACGAGGAGCTGAAGCTGTCCCAGGTTCATCTGCTCACGGACTACATCAGCCGCAAGCAGGCCGAACTCAAGGCCTGGAACGAAGCCCAGGGCAATGTCGCAGCGATGTCAGCCAACCGCCGCCGCATGACCAATATCGGCACTTTTCGCGCCTATGCACTGGCGTATCTGAAGAGTCATCCGGAGATCCAGCCCAACATGACCTGCATGGTCCGGCAGATGCAGACCACGGCCCAGGGTATTCCACTGGAGATCTACTGTTTTACCCGCACCACCGCGTGGGCCGATTACGAGCGGATCCAGGGGGATATTTTCGATTACCTGCTGGCGGTGTTGCCGGAATTTGGCTTGAGCCTTTATCAGCAGCCCAGTGGAACGGATCTGCGCGCCGGGCTGCTACCGGCGGTATTGGGCGCGAGCCACATCCCCACACCTGAAAAACACGTCATGTAATCTAGTCGTAAGCTTAGGTATTCATTAGGTTTTTGTGATTTCTTGCTTGACGCCTCAGCCGTAAAAACGTTTAATGCCGCCGCGGCCCAGATAGCTCAGTCGGTAGAGCAGGGGATTGAAAATCCCCGTGTCGGCGGTTCGATTCCGTCTCTGGGCACCATGATTTCCAAACCCCTGATGCCTGATGGCCTCAGGGGTTTTGTTTTTTTAGCGCCGGCTCTCTCCCTCAGCTTTTCAGTGTGCGACCGCGGATTGGCGAATGCCCAACCGACTGATCCACACCGCCATCAAGATTACCGATCCCCCCAGCAACAACCGCCCCAGCTCTTCATGCTGATTCCAGATCAGCAGATTGATCAGCAGCCCCACCGGCACATGCAGGTTGTTCATCACCGCCAGCGTCCCGCCGTTGACCAGGCACGCGCCCTTGTTCCACCAGTACAAGCCCAACGCGGTCGAGACCAGGCCGAGGAACAGCAGCACGCCCCATTGCAGCGGTGCTTCGGGCAGGAAGTTGGATTTGCCGAACATCAGGAACGCCGGCAACGCCACCGCCAATGCACCCAGGTAGAAATAACCGAAGCGCCGGTAATGCGGCAGGTCACTCGGATGGCGCGCCACCAAGTGTTTGTAGAGCACCTGCCCGGCGGCGTAGGTGAAGTTGGCCAGTTGCAGCAGCAGGAAGCCCATGAAGAAGTCCGGGTTGATCCGGTCATAGCGAATCACCGCTGCGCCGCCCACCGCCACCAGTGCCGCGATCAAGGCCCAGGGATTGAAACGACGGTTCAACGCGTCTTCGATCAGGGTCACGTGAAGAGGCGTGAGGATGGTGAACAGCAGCACTTCCGGCACCGTCAGCACGCGAAAGCTCAGGTACAGGCAGACGTAGGTCACACCAAACTGCAATGCACCGATCAGCAACATGCCGCGCATGAACGCCGGTTCCACCGAACGCCAGCGGGTCAGCGGGATGAACACCAGCCCCGCCAGCAGCACGCGTATCAGCACCGCGAAGTAACTGTCGACATGACCGGCCAGGTATTCGCCGATCAGACTGAAGGAAAACGCCTGGATCAGCGTGACAAAAAGTAGATAGCCCATGCTCGCCTCGTTTTGAATGGCGGCGAAGATAGCGGTTTTTGACGGGGATCGCGAACAGTCAAACGATACAAAAACCCTGTGGGAGCGGGCTTGCTCGCGAATAAGGTGTGTCAGTCGACTGAAATGCTCAATGACACACCGCATTCGCGAGCAAGCCCGCTCCCACAAAATCCTGGGCAAAAAAAAGCCCGATCTCGCTAAAGCGTTCAATCGGGCCAGAGCACTCAGGAGCAACAAGTGCAAAGGGAGGTTCGATGCGCGTGCAGGCTTGAAGGGTAACGCGCCAGGTCACTAGACCATCCGGTGATTATCTGGCGATTAACGACTCAGGCCACTTGGGAAAGCTTGGCGTTCGCCTGGTTCAGGCCTTTCTCCTGGAAGTCGCCGCCCAGGTTCATGCCTTCGGCGTGGATGAACGTCACGTCGTGGATGCCGATAAAGCCCATGACCTGGCGCAGGTAGGGTTCCTGGTGATCCGCGGTGCTGCCGGCGTAGATCCCGCCGCGAGCGGTCAGTACGTAAGCGCGCTTGCCGCTGAGCAGGCCTTGCGGGCCGGTTTCGGTGTACTTGAAGGTCACGCCGGCACGCAGCACATGGTCGAGCCAGGCCTTGAGCGTGCTCGGAATGGCGAAGTTGTACATCGGCGCGGCCATCACCAGCACGTCGGCGGCGAGCAACTCGTCGGTCAGCTGGTTGGAGCGTTCCAGGGATACTTGCTCGATATCGCTGCGCTGATCGGCGGGTTTCATCCAGCCGCCCAACAGGTTGATATCCAGATGTGGCACCAGGTTGACAGCCAGGTCACGAACGGTGATCTGGTCCTTCGGATGCGCGGCTTGCCACTGGGCGATGAAGGTCTGGGTCAGTTGACGGGAAACCGAGTCTTGCTGACGGGCACTGCTTTCGATGATCAGAACGCGGGACATGGGCTGTAGCCTCCATCTGAGAATGCTGTAGGTCGATGGAGTGAAGGTTAAACAGCGTCATATCGATTAAAAAGCGCAAATAACTGCTATAACCGATCAATAATTTCGTTTATAAGCGGAGCATCAGCGATGGGCGTGCTCCGCTGAAGGTCATTTCGGCTTGCAGGTCATGGTGATGTACAGCTTGATGATCTTGCGGTTGAACTTGGCGGAAAGATCGGCGCTTTTGCCGGCGTCGAGATTGATCCTGCGGGTCTTTGGCGATTCAGGACCGTTGCGAAACACCACCGCACATTCGGCAGCGGTGTCGCCGTAGTTGTTCACGGTGATCGAACCCATGTCGTAGTCGGAGGCGTAGGTGGTGTAGTCGATTTTCAGTCCATTGAGCTCTTTCTGCACGTCGATCGGATAAGCAAACGCAGTCAGCGGCAACATTGCCAGTAACAAACAACAGATTTTTTTCATTCAGCAGTCTCCAATAAGAACTGCGCAGCTTAGGACAAGAGGAGCCCATCATGAAAGCGCCCCGCGTGACCCTTGATCAATGGCGAACGCTGCAGGCCGTGGTCGACCACGGTGGTTTCGCCCAGGCCGCCGAGGCGCTGCATCGCTCGCAATCGTCGGTCAGCTACACCGTCGCGCGCATGCAGGACCAGCTCGGCGTGCCATTGCTGCGCATCGACGGTCGCAAGGCGGTGCTCACCGAGGCTGGCGGCGTGTTGTTGCGCCGTTCCCGCCAATTGGTGAAACAGGCCAGCCAGCTCGAAGACCTGGCCCATCACATGGAGCAAGGTTGGGAAGCCGAAGTGCGCCTGGTGGTCGATGCCGCCTACCCGAGCGCCCGCCTGGTCCGCGCGCTGACCGCGTTCATGCCGCAAAGCCGTGGCTGCCGCGTGCGCCTGCGCGAAGAGGTGCTGTCGGGCGTGGAAGAGGTGCTGCTCGAAGGCGTGGCCGACCTGGCCATCAGCGGTTTCAGCATTCCCGGTTACCTGGGCGCGGAGTTGAGCGACGTCGAGTTCGTCGCGGTCGCCCATCCGGAACACCCGCTGCACCGGCTCAATCGCGAACTGAATTTCCAGGACCTGGAAAGCCAGCTGCAAGTGGTCATCCGCGACTCCGGTCGCCAGCAGCCACGGGACGTCGGCTGGCTCGGTGCCGAACAGCGCTGGACCGTCGGTAGCCTGGCCACCGCCGCCACGTTCGTTGGCAGCGGCCTGGGATTTGCCTGGTTGCCAAGGCACATGATCGAACGGGAACTCAAGGAAGGCACGCTCAAGCTGCTACCGTTGGACCAGGGCGGCAGCCGTAACCCGAGTTTTTACCTGTATTCGAACAAGGACAAACCGCTCGGCCCGGCGACGCAGATTCTTATCGAGCTGTTGCGCACATTCGACACCGCCCCCCTGGACGCACCGTTCGCCGCCCCAGAACAAGCCTGACACGGAGGTAACGCATGGCCTATTTCGAACACGAAGGTTGCAACCTGCACTATGAGGAATATGGGCACGGCACGCCGTTGCTGCTGGTCCACGGCCTGGGTTCCAGCACCCTGGACTGGGAAGAACAGATCCCGGCGCTGGCCGCCCGCTACCGGGTAATCGTCCCGGATGTGCGCGGCCACGGGCGCTCCGACAAACCCCGCGAGCGTTATAGCATCGCGGGGTTCAGCGCCGACCTGGTGGCGCTTATCGAGCACCTGAACCTGGGGCCGGCCCACTACGTAGGGTTGTCCATGGGCGGCATGATCGGCTTTCAATTGGGCGTGGACCAGCCGCAATTGCTCAAGAGCCTGTGCATCGTCAATAGCGCACCCGAGGTCAAGCTGCGCAGCCGCGACGATTACTGGCAATGGTTCAAGCGCTGGAGCCTGATGCGTGCGCTCAGCCTGCGCACCATCGGCGAAGCCCTGGGCGGCAAATTGTTTCCCAAGCCGGAGCAGGCCCAATTGCGACAAAAGATGGCCGATCGCTGGGCAAAAAACGACAAACGTGCTTATCTCGCCAGCTTCGATGCCATTGTTGGCTGGGGGGTTCAGGAACGACTGTCGAAGGTCACCTGTCCAACCCTCATCGTCAGCGCTGACCGTGACTACACGCCGGTCGCGCTGAAGGAAAACTACGTAAGACTGCTGCCCAATGCTCGGCTGGCAGTGATCGCCGATTCGCGTCACGCCACCCCGCTGGACCAGCCCGAACGCTTCAACCAGACGCTGCTGGAGTTTCTCGCCGCAGTCGACACTACCCCTCAGGATCACTGACCCATGCTGAAAAAAATCGCCCTCGCCGCTGGCTCCGTTCTGTTTGCCGCCAACCTGATGGCAGCAACGCCTGCCAAGGCGCCGCACGTTCTGCTGGACACCACCAACGGCCAGATCGAAATCGAACTGGACCCGGTCAAGGCCCCGATCAGTACCAAGAACTTCCTTGAGTATGTGGACAGCGGCTTCTACAACAACACGATTTTCCACCGCGTGATTCCGGGCTTCATGGTCCAGGGCGGCGGGTTCACTCAACAGATGCAGCAGAAAGAAACCAAGGCGCCGATCAAGAACGAGCACAAGAACGGTCTGGTCAACGTGCGTGGCACCCTGTCCATGGCCCGTACCTCGGTGCCTGACTCGGCCACCAGCCAGTTCTTCATCAACGTCAAGGACAACGATTTCCTCGACCAGGGTGACGGTTACGCGGTATTCGGCAAGGTGGTCAAGGGCATGGACGTGGTGGACATCATCGTCAATTCGCCAACCACCGTGCGCAGCGGCATGAAGGATGTGCCAGCAGACCCGGTGTTCATCAAGTCGGCCAAGCGCATCGACTGAAACCAAGCTGGACATGGATGTCCGAGCCGTTGCCGGTTTCTGCCGGCAACGCTCAAACCGTTGAAGGAGAGCCCGTTCGCGGGTGAATAACCGATGCTTTATCGCCGTTTTGAAAAACTGATCGACGTGTTCCGCGACGCCCCGACAGCCGCCCCGCCAGATCGGGTCCTGCCGTTCTATACTTACTACCTCAAGCAAGTCTGGCCGAGTTTCGCCGCCCTGCTGATCGTCGGCCTGTTCGGCGCATTGATCGAAGTGGCGCTGTTCAGCTACCTGAGCCGCATCATCGACCTGGCCCAAGGCACGCCAAACGTCGACTTCTTCAAGGAACACGGTCTCGAACTGACCTGGATGGTAGTGGTGGCGCTGGTGTTGCGCCCGGTGTTTGTCGGCCTGCATGACCTGCTGGTGCACCAGACGCTGAGCCCCAGCATGACCAGCCTGATCCGCTGGCAGAACCACAGCTACGTGCTCAAGCAGAGCCTGAATTTTTTCCAGAACGACTTCGCCGGTCGTATCGCCCAACGCATCATGCAGACCGGCAACTCCCTGCGTGATTCAGCCGTACAGGCGGTCGACGCGCTGTGGCATGTGCTGATCTACGCCATCAGCTCCCTGGTGCTGTTCGCCGAAGCCGACTGGCGCCTGATGATCCCGCTGTTGACCTGGATCGTCGCGTTCATCAGCGCCCTTTATTACTTCGTGCCACGGGTCAAGGAACGTTCGGTGGTGTCCTCCGATGCGCGCTCCAAACTCATGGGGCGGATCGTCGACGGCTACACCAACATCACCACCCTGAAGCTGTTTGCCCACACCAACTTCGAGCAGCAATACGCCCGCGAAGCGATCAAGGAGCAGACCGAAAAGGCCCAGCTGGCCGGCCGTGTCGTCACCAGCATGGACGTGGTCATCACCAGCATGAACGGCCTGTTGATCGTCGGCACCACAGGCCTGGCCTTGTGGCTGTGGACGCAGTCGCTGATCAGCGTGGGCGCCATTGCCCTGGCCACCGGGCTGGTGATCCGCATCGTCAACATGTCCGGCTGGATCATGTGGGTGGTCACCGGCATCTTCGAAAACATCGGCATGGTCCAGGACGGCTTGCAAAGCATCTCGCAGCCAGTCAGCGTCACCGACCGTGACCAGGCCAAACCGCTGGCGGTGGCCCGTGGCGAAGTACGCTTCGACAACGTGGACTTCCACTACGGCAAGCGGAGCGGGATCATCGGCGGGCTCAACCTGACGATCAAACCCGGCGAGAAGATCGGCCTGATCGGTCCGTCCGGCGCGGGCAAATCGACCTTGGTCAATCTGCTGCTGCGCCTCTACGACGTCGAGGGCGGGCGCATCCTCATCGACGGCCAGAACATCGCCGACGTCAGCCAGGAAAGCCTGCGCGAACGCATCGGCATGATCACCCAGGACACGTCCCTGCTGCATCGTTCGATCCGCGACAACCTGCTTTACGGCAAACCCGACGCCACCGACGCCGAACTCTGGGAGGCGGTGCACAAGGCCCGGGCCGACGGTTTCATTCCCACCCTCTCGGACGCCGAAGGCCGCAGCGGTTTCGATGCCCATGTCGGGGAACGCGGGGTGAAGCTCTCCGGTGGCCAGCGCCAACGCATCGCCATCGCCCGCGTACTGCTCAAGGATGCGCCGATCCTGATCATGGACGAGGCCACGTCGGCCCTGGATTCAGAGGTCGAAGCGGCCATCCAGGAAAGCCTCGAAACCCTGATGCAGGGCAAGACCGTGATCGCCATCGCCCACCGGCTCTCGACCATCGCCCGGATGGACCGGCTGGTGGTGCTGGAAAACGGCAGGATCGCCGAAACCGGCAGCCACGCAGAATTGCTGGCCCATGGCGGTTTGTATGCGCGGTTGTGGCAACACCAGACTGGGGGTTTTGTCGGGATCGATTAGGCCCTGCACCCGCTAAAAAACCGCCACGCCCGCTACCCCGGGCGCTGGCGGTTTTTTTATGCCCACTGGAACTTTGGAAAAACAGTGCTGTACTCAGCCAAGGTTCTGGAGGTGGTTCTGCAGTCCATCTGCTGGATGCACAAGGCAGCAAAATCTCGAAAGGACACTCTCTCATGTCTCTGTTCAAACGTTCCGCTACAGAGTTGGTAGGTACCTTCTGGCTGGTGTTGGGTGGTTGCGGCAGTGCGGTGCTGGCCGCTGCTTTCCCGGACGTCGGCATCGGTTTGCTCGGGGTTTCCCTGGCGTTTGGCCTGACGGTGCTGACCATGGCATTCGCCATCGGCCACATTTCCGGTTGTCACCTCAACCCGGCGGTGTCGCTGGGGCTGGTGGTCGGCGGACGGTTTCCGGCCAGTGAACTGCCGGCCTACATCATCGCCCAGGTGCTTGGCGCGGTGATCGCCGCCGCCCTGCTGTACTTCATTGCCAGCGGCAAGCCCGGTTTCGAACTGGCGTCGGGCCTGGCGTCCAACGGCTTCGGTGAACACTCCCCTGGCGGCTACTCGATGGCGGCGGGATTTGTCTGTGAGCTGGTGATGACCGCCATGTTCATCCTGATCATCCTTGGCGCCACCGACAACCGCGCACCAGCGGGGCTCGCGCCGATCGCCATTGGCCTGGCACTGACCCTGATCCACCTGATCTCGATCCCGGTCACCAACACCTCGGTCAACCCGGCACGCAGCACCGGCCCGGCGCTGATCGTCGGCGGCTGGGCGATCCAGCAGCTGTGGATGTTCTGGGTCGCGCCGCTGCTCGGCGCAGTGGTCGGCGGCGTGCTGTATCGCTTTCTCGGCAAGGAAAGCAGCTGACCGGCAGTACCGCGAAGATCAGCCTTGCCGGTAAGGCAAGGCGGTCTTCGCCTCATCCGCGTAGGCCAATACCCCGACCCGTTCCTGCTGCAAAAAGTCCTTCACAGCCGCTTTCAAACCCGGATGGCGCAAGTAGTGCCAGGAATGCGTGATGACCGGCTCGAAACCGCGAATCAACTTGTGCTCACCCTGGGCGCCGGCGTCGAAACGCGCAAAGCCATTGGCGATCGCGTAGTCCATCCCCTGATAAAAGCACGTCTCGAAGTGCAGCCGATCGAACTCCGCCAGGCAGCCCCAGTAACGCCCGTAAAAACTGTCGCCGCCGATCAGGCTGAACGCCATCGCCACGGGACGGGACCCTTGCCTGGCCAATACCACGCGAATGGATTGCGGCATGCGCTCAGCCAGCAAACTGAAAAACGCCCGCGTCAGGTAGGGTCTTTGCCGACGCACCGCGTAGGTATTGGCGTAGCAGGCGTAGACGAAATCCCACTGCGACTCGGTCAATTCCCGGCCTTCGAGCCATTCGAAATCGATCCCCTGCCCCGCCACTTGCTCGCGTTCCTTGCGCATCTGCTTGCGTTTGCGCGAACTCAGGACGTCGAGAAAGTCCTGAAAATCCCGATAACCACGGTTCTGCCAGTGATACTGACAGCCGATGCGCTGCAACCAGCCCGGTTGTTCGGCCAGTGCCGCGTCGGTGAACGGGTCGCTGAAGTTGATGTGGGCACTGGAGAGTTGTTCGATCTCCAGATAGCCCGGCAGACTCTTGAGTAATTCGAAACCGTCTTCGACCCGGGCCGCCAGCAAGCGCGGGCCGCTGACCGGGCTGAAAGGCACGGCCGTCAGCAGCTTGGGGTAGTAGTCGATGCCCGCGCGTTCGCAGGCATCGGCCCAGGCGTGGTCGAACACGTACTCGCCATAGGAATGCCATTTGCGGTAGCTGGGCAATGCCGCGATCAGCCGATCCCCTTCCATGTGCAGCAAATGCTCGGGCTGCCAGCCGGAATGGGGCCCGACACTGCCGCTGTCTTCCAGCGCGCCGAGAAACCCGTGACGCAGGAATGGTTGATTCTCGGGTACCAGCGCATCCCAGGTTTGCGGGTCGATTTCGGACAGACTTTGCAAGCGTTGCAACGGCATCACCATCCTCACTCTTCATGGCGTAGAAGCCTCGCGAGTATCGCCTATCGGTGTGCATTGCACACGGGCATTTCGACGACAGCGCTCTAGATCAAGGGTTCGCAACGACTGTACATCGTCACAGACATGCCATCACTCTGCCACTGCACTGTAATAAACCATCGCGATACTGGCGCCTGTTTTTAGAGCGCCGGGTTATATCCGGCCACTGTTTTCCGTCCACCCCATGGTCGGTTGTGCCCAGGATGGTCCAGCCATCCACTCTCATCTTCGGAGATTGATATGCGTCTTGCTTCCACGAAAACTGCGGCGGCCTTGTGTGGCGGCCTGTTGCTGGCCATGAGTGTTCCGGCCAGCGCCGCAGTCGACGCCAAACTGCTCGACATGCTCCGGGCTAACGGTTCGATTACCAACGCCCAGTACAGCGAATTGCAAGCCGAGTTGGCAAGGGATCAGAAGGACCAGCAAATCGCTCGTCAGGCCCAGCAAGAGACCAACGAGCAGATCGCGGCCACCGCGAAGAAAACCAATGAGCTGAGCACCTTCGACCAGAAACTGGCGTGGGCGGCCAAGACCCAATTCAAGGGCGACGTGCGTTTCCGTCAGGAAAACGTCCACAACGACGGCGTTTCCAACAACAAAGACCAGGACCGCCAGCGCATTCGTGCCCGCCTGGGTGCGTTCAGCGAAATCAACCCGCAAGTGGACACCGGCATCCGTATCGCCACCGGCAGCAGCGACGACGCTCGCTCCACCAACCAGGACCTGAACAACTACTTCGACAAGAAGCAGATCTGGCTGGACCTGGGCTATGTCGACTACCACCCCGACGCCATCAAGAACCTGCACGTGATCGGCGGCAAGATGCTGCAACCGTGGGTGAGCATGGGCGACATCATCTGGGACAGCGACATCAACCCTGAAGGCCTGGCCCTGACCTACAAGTACCCGCTGGGCAATACCGAACTGTTCGGCAGCGCCGGTCACTACACCCTCAAGGACAACGTCGATGGCGACGGCGTGCAGTTCAAGCACGACCTGCGTCTGTACGCTGGCCAGCTGGGTGCGCGTTTCGCCATTACCGACAACCTGAAATTGACCGTCGGCGGCAGCCTCTACAACTACGACAATGACGAAGACAGCACCTGCACCGCCACCACCTCGCCATGCGCTCTGGCCGTCAACGGTAACAGCCCGGGCGAAGAGTTCCGCCTGTGGGAAGGTTTCAGCCAGATCGACATCGGCGGCCTGCCGATGCCGCTGTCGCTCTACGGCCAGTACGTACACAACGCCGAAGCCAGCAACAATCAGGACACTGGCTGGCTGGCCGGGGTCAAGACCAAGCTCTACGGCTTCGGCCTGGACTACAACTACCGCGATATACAGCAGAACGCGGTGGTGGGTGCCTTCACCGACTCCGACTTCGCCAACGGCTTCACCGGTTCGCGCGGCAGCAAGCTGAAAGTCAGCTACGAGCTGGACAAGAACTTCACCCTGGGTGCGACGTACTTCATGGCGACTTCCGACTACACCAACGCCAGCGTCAACCTGAAAGACTCCGACATCAACACCCTGCAACTGGATGCCGAAGCGAAGTTCTGATGACCCCGCTACACGACTCCGGCATGGATGCCTGAGCCCCTTTTACAGCCTGGCGTTGATTTATCGGTCCCCATCATCCTCCGATATTTCAACGCTGGGCTGTTTCTATTGGCGCAAAAAAAATCGCAGCCTTCGGCAGCTCCTACAGGATCGGGTTTCAACCGCGATATCGCGATTGAACATCGATCCATGTAGGAGCTGCCGCAGGCTGCGATCTTTTCGGCGACAGCGAAAAAAATCAGCGCTTGCGCAACAGCACGCTACCAATCGAATAACCCGCACCAAACGAGCTGAGCACCGCCAGCGAGCCGGCAGCCAGATCATCCTGGTGCTTGTGGAACGCAATCACCGAACCTGCCGAACTGGTGTTGGCATAGGTATCGAGAATCACCGGCGCCTCCTGCTCGGTGGCTTCACGTCCCAGCAGCTTCCTGACGATCAGGTGGTTCATGCTGAGGTTGGCCTGGTGCAGCCAGAAGCGTTTCACGTCATTGACGTTGAGTTGGTTCTCTTCCAGGTGCGCAGCGATCAGCTCGGCGACCATCGGGCAGACTTCCTTGAACACCTTGCGGCCTTCCTGCACGAACAGCTTGTCCTTGGCTCCGACGCCCTCTTCCGCGGCGCGGTTGAGGAAGCCGAAGTTGTTGCGAATGTTGTTGGAAAATTTGGTCAGCAGTTTGGTGCTGACGATGTCGAACTGGTGACTGGAGGTGGCCAGGTCAGCGCGCTCGATGATCACGGCGGTGGCGGCATCGCCGAAGATGAAGTGGCTGTCGCGGTCGCGGAAGTTCAGGTGACCGGTGCAGACTTCCGGGTTGACCATCAGGATCGCCCGGGCCTGGCCCAGCTGCACGCTATTGGCTGCGGCCTGGATGCCGAAGGTGGCCGAAGAGCACGCCACGTTCATGTCGAAACCGAAACCCTGGATGCCCAGCGCTTCCTGGACTTCGATGGCGATGGCCGGATAGGCGCGTTGCAGGTTGGAGCAGGCGACGATCACGCCGTCGATGTCCGCGGCGGTTTTGCCGGCGCGTTGCAAGGCTTGTTCGGCGGCGCCGATGGCCATCTGGCAGAGCACCGACCATTCGTCGTTGGAACGCTCCGGCAAGCGTGGCGCCATGCGTTGCGGGTCGAGAATGCCTTCCTTGTCCATGACAAAGCGGCTTTTGATGCCAGAGGCTTTTTCGATGAAGGCTGCGCTGGACTCGGTCAACGCCTCGACTTCACCGCGGGCAATGGCCTGGGCGTTGTCAGCGTTGAATTGAGCGACATAAGCATTGAAAGACTGCACCAGCTCTTCGTTGGAGATGCTGTTGGCCGGGGTGTACAGGCCGGTGCCGCTGATGACGACGTTATGCATGGTCGTGTCTCTGATCTGTTCAGGCAGAAAGCATTGGTACAAACGTACCAATGCACAAAGGGTCTATTCCCATCCGTGGACGCAAACCTGGCATCGCTGTATTCCGGCCTGCCCGCGGCGGCGAAGGCTCAAAATCGCGGGGCCGGTGTTTATAGGCGCGAAGTTTGCCATAAACCTTGGATTTTGGCGCCTTTTTGCTGAATGTCGAATCCGCTTAAAGAACGACGCAAACCCCTGTAGGAGCCCGGCTTGCCGGCGATGGCGTCTTCATGGGCGATGCAGGGCTCAAGGACGCTTTCGCTGGCAAGCCAGCTCCTATGTATGGACTCGCCCCCACTGTCTACCCGCTTTTAAAAAACCGTCGCCCCGTTGCATCTATGTATAAGGCCTATTCGTGGAAGCCGTCTTCGGCTTCTGGCCAAAATTGGAAAAGCTCGTGGTATGCCGATTACATTCAGGCCTCGAAGGCCAGTAGGAGCTTAGGCATCAATCCACGCCGGTCTTACCTGGGGTCAATTTTTTTCAGCAAAGGGTCGGACAGTTGGTACCTCGGTGGCAGAACTCTGTCGCTCAGTGGCTCATCGTTGCCTGCTGGCCATCTCCGGCGTGGCGACGATAAGTCTGGTCATTCTGTAGAAGCACCCAGACGATTCGCAGGTTGCGGTTGGCTAGCCTGATCGCAGCTTCCTTACGACCCAACCGGCTCATCCAGTGCAACAAGCGGCGGTCATCGGGTTGCTGGGAATCAGGTCGTAGTTGTTGCAGCACCGCGTGGGCTCCTTGGATCATCAGGCTGCGTAAATAAGCATCACCTCGCTTGGTCATGTCCCCCAGCCGGATCTTTTCCCCGCTGCTGTGCTGGTCAGGCACCATGCCAAAGTACGCGGCAAACTTGCGGGCATTGGGAAATCGCTCAGGCTTGGTTTCCTTGGCCACCAGGGCCGTGGCGGTGACTGGGCCGATGCCGCGCACAGTCATCAGTCGCTTCGCCGTCATGTCGGCGTTGGCGGCCACTTCCAGGCGTCCCGTCAGTACGCTGATGCGCTCGCCCAAATGGCGCCACTCGGCCAGCAGTTCGTCGATCAGTTCACGCAGCAGGGCCGGCACCGGCTGGGTAGCATCTTCCAGCACCCGCGGAATTTTCTGGCTGATCGCAACATCGCCTTGCGCCAAGGCGACACCGTGCTCGAGCAGCAGGCCGCGCATCTGATTACTGACGGCCGTGCGCCGACGCACATAGCCCTGACGGGCGCGATGCAACGCCTGCATGGCCAGCGCCGCGACGCTTTTGACCGGTACTGCGCAGATTTTTTCATCGCGACCAGCCCGCAGAATCGCCAACGCATCGTTGCGATCATTTTTTGGCCCACTGCGATGTTTGGCCACCAAACCGGCTGGAAGAATCCGCGCCGAATTACCTTGGTCTTGCAGTTGCCGGGCCCAGGCTTGAGCACCCGGACCGGTCTCCATCAAAACCACAACATGAGGCGGCAACTTTTGGAGAAACTCATAGAACGCCTCGCGCGACTTGATCCGTTGCTCGAAGCGCACCTGGCCGAGAACATCTTCACCGGCGACCTGAAAAACCTGCTTGGCCAGATCGACCGCCAAGGTTGTGCAGGCCGACAAATCGGTAGAAGACAGGGATTGATCAATCGAACTATGCTTTTTCATGGACTCGCCCTCGCTGCCGTTGGCTGTTTAGACTGCCACCGTGGCGCATTGACGCCTCGGCTGGGGCGAGTCCATCCAATTACAGG